>DAIQQT010000015.1:0-12560 GCA_036786685.1 Trichlorobacter sp. | reverse complement strand
CAGATCATCCAGCTCTTTGGCCGGGGGGTGCGGCTGAAAGGGCAAAATTACTCATTGAAGCGAAGCACACCGGGGCAACGGCCCAAGGGACTACACCTGGAAAGGCTGGAGACCCTCAACATCTTCGGTGTTCGGGCCGGGTACATGGCCAAGTTCAAGGAGTATCTGCAGGAAGAAGGTATTACCCCCAGCGATGATATCATTGAGCTGGATTTTGAGACTCGGCCCAATCTACCCAAGGACAAGCTGAAAACGCTGTCGCTGAAGGACGGCTACAAGGACAACCAGAAGAATGGCTTCAAGCGGAGCTGCTACCCGGTACTGTACGAGATACCCGCTGAATTTGCCGGTAAGATCAAGCCTCCGCATGTTGATCTTGATCTGTACCCCCGTCTGGAAGCGCTGAGTACCCAGAACAAGGGCAGCGTGACTGTCCCCGCGAATGTCCGCCATAAAGGCAAGCTGCCGACAGCAGCGATGGCGATGTTTGATTTTGACCGTATCTACTTGGCGGTGCAGGATTTCAAACTGCAGCGCAGCATGACCAACCTGCGGCTGGATCGTGCCGACCTGGAACGATTCTGCACGACAGGCAATGGCTGGTACACCCTCTACATCCCCGAAGCCGAGCTTGTTATCAACCGGGTCGCGGATATACGCAAGCTGGAAGATATTATGATCCGACTGCTGCAGGATTACACGGAGCGTTTCTACAAGGCCCTTAAAAACGCCTATGAAGGCCAGTTTTATGAAGTAGTAACGGTGCGGCATGATGACGACACCATGCTGAAGGTCTACCACTTCGATATTCAGGACACCGACGACGGCAAGATCTATTTAGAGCGATTGGAAGAGCTGAAGAAGCTGGTGGCCTCCGGAACACTGGGTGAAGTCCGCTCCTGGAACGGCGGCAGCCAGATGGTTGCCATCTGCTTTGACCGCCACCTGTACTATCCGCTGATGTCGATACAGGGAGACGTGCCGCTGAAGATGCGCCCGCTGGCCTTTGATGCACCGAGCGAGATCCGTTTTGTGCAGGACCTGGAGGCATTTTATACATCACCCAAAGGCCAGGCACTCGTTGCCGGACGCAGCCTCTACCTGCTGCGTAATGCCGACACCAAGGCCAAGGGACTGGGCTTTGCCCTGGCAGGCAATTTCTACCCTGACTTTCTGCTCTGGCTGGTGGATGACGCCAGCGGCAAGCAGTGGCTGAGCCTTGTCGATCCCAAGGGCATCCGCCAGATGGGCCTGAATGATCCTAAGTTTGGTCTGTATAAGGAAGTGAAGGTCTTGCAGGAAAAACTGGCTGATCCTGACCTGGTGCTGAATGCCTTTATCCTTTCGGCAACACCGATCACGGATCTCATCAACGTAACCTGCACGGAGCAGGAGCTGGAAGACCGTCACCTGTTGTTCATGGGACCGGAAAAACAGGTGTCATACTTGGCTAAGATGTTTGAGAGGATGAATTAAGATCATTAGAGCTTCTTGCAAAAGTCCCAAAAGTTGTCATTCCGGCAGGATTTTAGCCGGAATCCAGATTTTAACTGATTGAAAAGACTGGATTCCCGACAAAGGCATTCAGGGATGACAAGCATTTTGCAAGAGCCTCATTAGTCAGTTTCAGTTGCACAGCTGCTGTCAGACGTGTCGAACAAAATGAGTTGCCATACTCCTCCTGTGCAGATCAAACATCTGGCGCAGTACATAGCTGCCTTCCTCTAGACGACCACCAGATCAGCAGCAGTCCGGTCAGGCCAAAGGTCAGGTAGTCGGAGGGCATACCCAGCAGCCAGTGTTTATGCCAGGGGATGAAGCGCGGCTCAAATTTGCTGAGGCCATAGCAGGGGTTCATCACAAACCAGACAAAGTCTTCGATGATCCAGAACAGCATCAGGCTGCCCGTGCAGCGGGCCTCCAGCCGCCAGCTGAAACGCCAGACCAGCAGCAAAGGGAAGTGGAACAGCAGCAGCATGAATGAAAAGACCCAGGCGTGGTAACCGGTCATGGGACGGCCACCCCAGAAGATATCCAGCAGCGGGTGGGATTCAATCCGCCAGGTGGGCAGGGCGCAGGCCCAACCATTGGCGCCTTCGATCTGGATCTCGGTCATGCCGAAGAAAAAGCCGATTACGGCAATACCGCAGAGCAGCAGTAACGGATGACGCCAGGCGAAGCGGGGCTTTTTCATGGCTGCGGTACCGCCCCCAGAACAGTGGCCAGCACCCTGCGGGCCGCATCAGGCCTGCCGCAGTTCAGGGCATTTTGACGCAGCTGCGCCAGGCGTCGCGGGTTGTCCAGCAGATGTTGTACCCGCCAGGCCAGGGCACCGGCATCACAGGCCTTAAGGGCAGCACCGTTTTCCAGCAGGAAATCGGCATTGCGTTCTTCCTGTCCCGGTATCGGTGAGACCACGATCATCGGCAACCCTACTGCCAGACATTCTGACGTGGTCAGGCCACCCGGCTTGGTAATGGCCAGGTCACTGGCCGCCATGACCCGCTCAATTACCGTGGTGAAGCCTAATGGGAATAGCCGTCCAGGGTGTTGCATGGCCAGCACCTTAAGGTCGGTCAGCAGTTTTTCATTGCGGCCAGCCAGGGCCACAATCTGGAAGTCCCCTTTTAACTGCAGCAGCCGTTCAGCCAGCTGTTCTATGCCACCCACCCCCATACCGCCGGACATCATCAGCAGCGTGGTCCGATTCGGGTCAAGGCCGAACTCGGCAGCACAGGTTGCCCGGTCATACTGGCGGTCAAAGGCCGGCATGATAGGAATGCCGGTGACATGGATTGTATCAGCAGGAATCCCACGCTCTGCCATCCTCCAGGCCACCTCATCATGGGCAGCAAAATAGCCGTTCATCTTCTGCTGAATCCAGAGGGCATGCAGATCAAAGTCGGTCACCTGTACCCGGACCGGCACTGCCAGTTTGCCGTTACGGATCTTGCGGGCCAACAGCTCGGCAGGCAGAAAGTGGGTGCAGATGATCTGGTCCGGCTGCAGCTCACGCAGCAGCCTGGCCAGTTTGGTGGTGTTGAGGCGTTCTATGGCGCGACGCAAACGGTTCAGACCGGAATTGGGTTTGTCCTGATCACTCCTGTCGTACAGGTAGCCCCAGAGCGCCGGATGGCTTTCCACCACCTTCAGGTAGGAGTCGGCATAGACCTTTCTGAACAGGTGCGGCACATGTTCCATCAGATCTATGTGCACCGCATCGGTTTCCGGGTACCACTGCCGGGTTGCAGCCACCAGGGCCTGGGCAGCCCGCAGATGGCCTGCTCCAGCTGAAACACTGAATATCACCAGCTTGTTACGTTTCTGATTCTGTGTTGACATGATGCCTCCTGCCTGTTAGCGGCTGGCTACACTGCCTGCAGCGTGGTAACTGCGGATGAATTTTTTGAAATTGACCCAGACATCATTAAATCCAAAGGCCTGCATTTCACTTTCAGCGTCTTTCAATGCCCAGCCCTGCTGTGACATCCGGTAGGCAGCCACTACAATGCCGGTGCGGTCCTGGCCGTGGCGGCAGTGGACATAGACCGGCTGGTTGACCGGATCAGCCATCAGGGCTACAACCTGATCAACCTTTTCCTTCAAACCCTTGCGGGTCATCTCAATCGGCACGGCAATCGCCTTCATCCCGGCAGCTTCCACCTGGGCCTTTTCACTCTCTGAGGTACGCAGATCAATCACGGTCTTGACCCCCAGGCGCTTCAGGGTTGCATAACCTGCAGCCCCCGGTTGTTCGCCGCGATAGATGCCAGATGCGACCCTGCCTGCGTTGCCCAGACCGGGCAGGTTGTAGAGATGCTCCGAGGAACGGACAACAACGCCCTGACCGGAATCAGGGCTGTCGGTCACTACCGGGGTGTTTGCCCAGGCAGTACCGGCCAGGACAGTCAGACAGCAGGCAACAATGATCAGAAAGCGGTAGGTGGGTAGCAGCATGATTAAGGGCCTCTTTTCATGAATTGTCATGGTAATTACAGGTACCATGCCACTATAGCACCAAACAGCATAATGTATAGGTATTGGGGGGTTACAGATGAGGTGAGGACAGAGAACAGCGAAGGATGCGTGAAGCAATGTGCGTTTTATGCCTACATTTGCAACATTAAATGTACAGGCTGTATCCGTGAGAGTTGTGGGGCGGCAGTGCACTGCGCTGTTTTTTGAACCAGGGATCGTTTTGGGCTTTATCCACCAGCGAGAATACCAGCAGGATGCTGAGCAGAAGTACCGCAACGGCACCAATCCGTTGCGTCCGGGAGCCGAATGCCAGCGGAAAGACCGCTGCACTGACCGCCAGAAAAGCCAGACAGAAACTGGCAGTGGGGACCGGTATCAACAACGCTGCTGCCAGCAGTAGCCAGGCCAGCCAGAAACCGCCGCTGGTTGCGGCCTCACGAAGGGTGCCAAGCTTCATGCCGGAAGATCCCCGCCTGAGCCGGGACCGGGGCAACGCACTACCCGGTTTCGGCCTTCATGTTTGGCCCGGTACATTGCCTTGTCTGCCCGCTCCAGCAGGTCAAAGGCAGCGTCATTTTCTGGTGACAGACAGGCACTGCCGATACTGATCGTAACACGAATCTCGGTCAACACACTGTCTGACGTGAACTGCAGAGGAGTGCTTTCGACAGTTTTCCGCAGCCGCTCTGCAAGGCGGTACGCCTCTGATTCCGGGGTATGGGGCAGCAGGATCACAAACTCTTCACCACCAAAACGGGCAACCATATCAGTCTGACGCAACACCTCGATAAATATCCGGGCAACATGTTTTAAAACCAGATCACCGACCTGATGTCCCCAGGTATCATTCACGTTCTTAAAGTGATCAATATCCACCAGCAGTACCGCCAGCAAGAGGTTGTAGCGCTGGCAACGCAGAACCTCTTCCTGCAGACGGCGGTCCAGATGACGACGGTTAAAGATACCGGTCAGCGGATCGGTTATACTTTCCTGCTCCAGTATGAATATCCGCTTCAGTTCACAGGTGGTCCGATAGGCAAGTACGCAGACCAACACCACAAAAATGGCACCAAAAAAGAAAATAACCGGCACCAGCATCTCGGAACTACTGTACTGGGTACCCAATTTCATCAGGTAAAAACTGAAATAACCGCAGATAAACAGAACAATCAGCCCGCACAGGATTTTCCACCAGTTGCGGGTACCCCCTTTAGGCAGTTCTCTGGCCAGTTTACGCACAAAAAACAGTGAAACAACAAGCAGCAGCGCTGCCAGAAACAGAAGTGTATTCATAATATCAACTACATACAGTGCAAGTAGTTGGTCTATTCTGGTTCCAAAAGAGAATGGGAACATGGTCTACCGCTCCAGAATAAAGGTGACCGGCCCGTGGTTGACCAGAGCCACCTGCATATCTGCCTGAAAGATACCGGTTTGAACCGGCACATTCTGGCGCTTCAAAGCTTCAACAAAATAGTCATACAGCCGTCGGCCTTCATCTGCAGGTGCTGCCGTGTCAAAGGAGGGGCGGCGGCCTTTGTCGCAGTTACCAGCCAGAGTAAACTGGGAAACCGCCAGCACCGCACCACCGATATCCGTCAGAGCACGATTCATCTTACCGGCTTCATCCTCAAAAATCCGCAGTCCGACAATCTTCTCTGCCAACCAGTCTGCCGAGGCTTCAGCATCACCTTTTTCAACCCCCAGCAGCACCATGATCCCCTGACCGATCCGGCCCACCACCTGACCATCAACCGTAACCGACGCAGAGCTAACCCGCTGAATCACCGCTTTCATGGCTTCCTCTTGAACGGCGCCAGCAGTTGCAGCTGATCCGGTGTCAGGGCAGGCGCATACAGAAAGCCCTGGGCCTCATGGCAGCCCCATTCCCGTAACGCATCCGCATGGTGGGCCTGCTCAACCCCTTCACCAATAATGGAGAGCCCCAGGGTCTTGCCAAGACTGACCACGGCCTGGGCCACCTGGGCCGCCCGTGAAGCAGAACCGATCTCCTGCACAAAGGATTTATCAATCTTAAGCCGGTCAATCGGCAGGCGGTGCAGATAGGACAAGGATGAAAAGCCGGTGCCGAAGTCATCAATGGCAATCGAGACCCCCAGGTCGCGCAGTTGTTTCAATACCTCCACTGCCCGATCAGCATCCTGCAGGATGTAGCCCTCGGTAATCTCAAGTTCCAGACAGTTGGCTGGCAGGCCGGTGCTGTCAAGGGTCCGGCGAACCAATGCGGTGATATCACCACGCTGAATCTGCAGCGCAGAGAGATTAACCGCAACGCGGGGGATACGTGATCCACTGGCACGCCATTGCTGCATCTGGCAGCAGGCATCTTCCAGAATCCATTCTCCCATGGACTGGATCAGGCCGCTTTCTTCCGCAATGGGAATAAACTTTTCAGGCGTCACCAGGCCAAACTCCGGGCTTGTCCAGCGGGCCAGCGCCTCAACGCCCAATACATCTCCCGTGGTCAGGCAGACCTGTGGCTGATAGTTCAGGCGCAACTCGCCCCGCTCAATCGCCTTGCGCAGACGCTGTTCCAGCGAGGTCCGCTCCTGTACCGATGAGGTCTGCTCATGGGAGTAAAAACGATAACCACCCCGTCCTGCAGTCTTGGCACGATACATGGCGGTGTCAGCGTTGCGCAGCAGCCTGACCTCATCCTCACCATCCCGTGGATAGAGACAGATGCCGATGCTGGCAGACAGAAAGAACTCTTGCTGCTCGCAATCCAGCGGCACTGACAGCATATCCAGGATCGACTGGGCAACGGCGGCGGCCTCCTGCTGCTGTTCAACCTTTTCAATCAGGACACAGAACTCATCGCCGCCCAGGCGGGCAATCAGACTGTGATCCTTTAAAACCAGGGTTAAACGGGCCGCCACTGCGCGCAGAACACAGTCACCGACCTGGTGACCGTAACTGTCATTGATGTTTTTAAAGTGGTCCAGGTCAAAAAACAGCAGGGCAAGGGCATGCTGATGCTGCTGGGCAGTGGCAATGGCCTGGCTGCAGCGCAGATCAAACAGCAGGCGGTTCGGCAGGCCGGTCAAGGGGTCATGCTGGGCCTGGAATGACAGCTCCTGCTGCACCTCTTGCAGCTCTTCAAACTGCGAAAGCAGGCTGCCGGACATCTCGTTAAAGACCTGGGCCAGACGGGCAACCTCATCATTGCCGGAAATCTCAACCGTAACCCCCATCTCCCCTTCGGACATACGACGGGTAGCCTGTTCCAGCTGCTTCAGACGACGGGTCAGCAACGATCCCAGCCCCAGGCCGATCAAGGCGCTCAGGATCACCCCGACCACTGCAAGGGGGACACCCCGCAACAGCAGGGCCTTGACATTCTGCTCCATCTCTATCCGCGAAAAATGGACGGAAATCGAACCCAGCTTCTCAGCGTCATTGGCGATTTCACTGGTTTTACAGACAATATCCCTGCCATGAACATGCACTGGCGGAGGACCGCCCAGGTCAGCGGGAACCGTGCTGGCAACCACAATACCGGACTGATTCAACAGGATGATCCGCTTGATATGGGGAGCCGTACTGAAGGGGGCAATAAAAAGCTGGAAGTCGGTAGGTTCGGCAGTCAGCAGCGCCTTCCGCCCAAGCTGCGAAACCAGCCCCATAAAGACATCCTCACGGGTCTCCAGCTGCTTCAGGTCTGAATCCCGGTAGGCAGCAAAGGTGAACCACAGCAGGGGAGTGAAAATTGCGATCTGGAGGATAAAGACCACCAGGGCAATCCGGTATTTAAGCGAAACGGTTATCAATGGGTGCCCAGCCGTTTCAGTATCCTTCGGGCTGATTCGTAATCCTTGTCACTGACTGATTTAAAGTAACTGCCCGTGCCGGCATTGCCTGTTTCAATAAACAGCTGACGCAGCTGGGGATCAACCTTGGCAAGGGTGCTGGCAAGCAATGTTTTCTTGATGATCTCCCGGTCTGCTGCGGGAATCCGGCTGTGCGCAGCAAACAGGGTGTGGGGAATAGTGATGGAGTGGCCAATCCGTTTGAGCGGCAGGCCAAACTGGGATTCAAAGGTCTTTGAGGTACCGGAACTGGTGGCGCAGGAATCAACCGCACCGATCTGCAACTGCTGCAGGCAGGCAAGATGGTTGGGGAAGTTGCGCACCATCAGATCCTTGCCCGGGGTAAGGCCTGCCTTATGCATTGCATCCAGGGCCAGATAGGTGACTACACCTGTAGCCGGTGGGGTACCCAACCGCTTGCCCTTCAAATCAGAAAGCTTTGTGACAGATGAGCCATATTTCACAGAAAACAGGGCATAAAGGTCTTCAGATCGGGCTACCAACGGGTGATAGCCCTTCTGGCGCCCGAACTGGACATAGTCAAAGGGATGAATATGAACGATGTCAAAGGTCTGGTCCTGCAGCGCCTGCACAAAGGAACCATAACTGCTGGTCAGACGCAGCCGCACCGGTTTCCCCAACGCTTTTGACAGTTCTGCCGCTATCGGGGCAAAAATACCTTCCAGATTTGCAGAGGGAAGAAATGGGAAAACTCCCAGCACATACTCTTGCTTAGCCACTCCAGCCGCATACGCGTGGCCGCTTCCCAATAAGAGCTGAAAACAGAACAGGCAGGCAATCAGTTGAAGTACAGTACGGTGCCAAATCATACTTAAGGGGCCACTCCTTAAAAATATAGGCAACATACCATTTATCAACCGTCGTTTCCAGAGATTATAAGCTGGCCGTGCTGCCAGTTGCTGCACCTGAAGCCGACGGGCACGTACTACCACCCCGGCCCATTGCCCTGTACATAGGCCAACGAACTGCCTTCAAGCCTGGTTGCGATGAATGCACCTCTGGTTTTGCGGTAGATCGTATGGCCACAGTAGGGGCAGACCAGCTTACGGGGCTCAGGTTTAGCCGGACGGGTATGACCAAATTCAACCAACTCAAATCGCTGATTACACTCTGGATTTTCACAGCGCTCAACACTCATGTAAACACCTTTCTTACCACAGAACTCTGTACAAACAAAACAGCAACAAAAGGCTGCCCATGTAAGACGGAGTTATTCTGGTGGCAAGAAAGGAGTGCTGTAGACAGGGGTAAACCGGAAGGGAGAAAACTGGGGAAGGATCGTGCGACTTCCCACCCCAAAAGACCAAAATGAAGGTAAAACCGCCACTTCATCATCCACTACATCGGCATCAACGTCCTGATCCGTATGATCATAATCAAAGGCAATCTGGCAGCCGGGACAGGTTGTCAGCGCATGGCTAAAGGCAGGAGCAGACAGCTGCAACAGGCAGCAGAGCAGGAGCAGACAGCAACAGAAACGATAGATATGGTGACGGCGATAGTTGGTCATAGTGGTTAAGAATAGCACACTCAGGCAGTGCAGGTCTATTAGTTGCCGTGCTTTTGCTGCCGTAACCGATCCAAAAGATGGCCGATCTTTTCGGAAATCTGCTGGACAAGCTGCTGCAAGTGGGTCATTTCAGCATGAGCAGCCTGACCTTCAAGCTGGTCAGCGACCTGATGCAGCTGACTGGCAGACAGATTGGCAGCCACCCCCTTAATGGTATGGGCGGTCAGCTTCAATGTAACCCGGTCACCTGCTTCAACAGCCTGCTGCAATCGGGTCAATCTCACTGGCAGGTCATCACAGGCCATGCCGACAATCTCCTGCAACAGCCCCTGATTCCCCCCCAGGCGTTCAAACATTTCCCGTTCGTCAAAGATCTGCCCGGTATCAGTAGCAGCCTGTTGCAGCGCCCCCACCGATGCTTGCAACGGCGCCACCCGCTCCTTGTCAGACCCGGACAGCCACCTGTCCAGCACCAGATCCAGCTCCTTTTGCTTGACCGGCTTGGACAGGTAGTCATCCATACCGGCCCTGATACACCGTTCCCGGTCACCGGCCATGGCGTTGGCGGTCATGGCAATCACCGGCACTCCATGGTTCAATACAGGAGTGGAGATGTTACGAATCAGCACGGTGGCTTCAAAACCATCCAGTTCAGGCATCTGGCAATCCATCAGTACCAGATCATAGTTGATGCGCGACAACGCCTCAATCGCCTCCTGCCCATTTGCAACCACGTCGGCACGATAGCCAAGTTTGTGCAACATGGCCGAGGCCACCGCCTGATTAACCGGATTATCCTCTGCCAGCAGAATACGGACGCTGTGACGTTGCGCCTCCCGAACCGTATGGCGCGTAACCAGTTCGTGTTCCTGCTGCTTGAAGGTACCGGCACAACCTGCAAGCATTGAAAGGCAGCCATGCAGCTGCTGCTGCCGGATCGGCTTGGTCAGCCATGCGGTAAAACCGGCCTGATGAAGCTCTGCCGCTTCACCCCTGACTCCCAATCCGCTTAACAGCACCAGCTTGGTTTCTGCAAAAGCCGGATCACGACGAATCTTCTGAGCCAGCGCCAGACCATCCATCTCAGGCATAATCGAGTCAATCAGGACTACCTGAAACGGGTCTCCTGCAGCATGATATTCCTGCAGCAGCCCCAGGGCCGTGGCTCCGTCACCGGCAGTGTCGTAACGGCAGCCCCAACCGGCCAGCAGGGTAATCAGCAGTTGGCGGTTTGTATCGTTATCATCCACCACCAGCAGATGCAGGCCTTCAATCGCCGCAAAACGTGCTTCCACCTGATCCTGTTCCGGTACAGGACGGAAGCAGGCCGTAAACCAGAAACAGGAGCCCTTGCCTTCCAGGCTGTTAAGACCGATCGTTCCACCCATCAACTCCACCAACTGCTTGCAGATGGCCAGCCCCAGGCCGGTGCCGCCAAATTTACGGGTAGTGGAACCATCCACCTGAGTAAAGGGGGCAAAGATCGCCTCCTGACGATGTTCCGGTATGCCAATGCCGGTATCCTGCACGGCAAAACGGATGGCCACCTGCTCTGCAGTGACGCTTTCCAGATCAGCCCGGATAGTAATTTCTCCCTGCTCCGTGAACTTAATGGCATTACCTGCCAGATTCAGGATGATCTGCCGCAAGCGCCCCGGATCACCCGCCAGCTCCCAGGGTATATCCGGGTCAACCAGACAGACCAGTTCAAGTGTTTTGTCAAAGCAGCGTGGTGCAAGCAATTCAACCGTGTCTTCCAGAGTCATCCGCAGATCAAACGGCATCTCCTCCAGCTCAAGCCGTGAGGCCTCTATCTTTGAAAAGTCAAGGATATCATTGATAATATCCAACAGGTTTTCCCCGCTTCTGCGGACAATTTCAGCATACCTGCGCTGTTCTTCAGACAGCTCCGTATCCAGCAGCAGACCGGTCATGCCGATCACCCCGTTCATCGGGGTGCGGATCTCATGGCTCATGGTTGCCAGAAAAGCGCTTTTTGCCCTGGTTGCCTCCTCTGCCATGGCCAGCGCCATGCCCAGTTCCACGTTCTTCTGCTCCATAGTAACCGAAAAATCCAGCAGCTTCTGCTCCCGCTTTTCCACCCCTTCCAACAGCTCATTAAACGAATCGGCAAGCAGCTTCAGCTCATCATCACCCGGCATCTCAATTTGCGCAACCGCCCCGGTCTGGGTGTTCAGGTTGCGCACCTGTTCCGCCAGACTGGTAATGCCACGGGTAATGGTCTGCCCCAGCAGCCAGGCTGCAGCAACACTTAACAGCACAATAGCAGACATACCCCAGAGATAGATGGTCCGAAAGCGGGTGATCGGCGCATAGGCCTCTTCAATCGGAAAGTTGGAAGCCAGGATCCAGTTGGTTGACTGCAGACGTTTAAAGGCGGCCAGAAAATGTCTGCCCCGGCTGTTTATGATCTCGCCCGCACCTTCAAACCCGTCAATAGCCTGGTCAAACAGCCTGTTGGCGCCCTTGGGGACATCCCGCTTCATAATCCGGCTGGGATCTGGATGCAGGATGATGGTGCGATCCTGGCCAAACAGATACAGGTAGCCGGAACTGCCAACCTTGACCCGCCCCAGCTCATGCAAGAAACCGCTGTTGTTACGCAGATCAATCAGACCTGCCATCACTGCGATGATTTTCCCCTCAGGATCATGGATCGGAGCAGTCATGGCAATTACAGCAGAACCGTTGACCGATGAGATAAACGGCTGTGCAATAACCGGTTTGCCGCTTTTGATGGTGTCTTGAAAATAGGGCCGAAAGGCGTAGGAACTGCCGATTAACTGGGGAGTACGAGGGCTGTTGGCGATCAGTGTGCCGGAGACATCAAAGAGAAACAGGCCATGGTTAAAGATGGAACGGATGCCGGTACGGTTATCCAGCCAGGCCTGTATCTGCGCATGTCGAGCAACCGCTTCAGCCGGTGCAACCTTTGCTACAGCAACCAGGGCATTATGGGCTGACAGGAGCTTGTCATCCAGGCCACGGGCCAGAGAGGAGACCATGGCGCTCTGCTCGCGAAAAATCATCTGCTGAGTCTGGTGCTTGAACCAGGCATAGGTTCCCCAGGCAATGCCTGCCAACAGCACGGTAATAAACAGGCTGAAGGCAAGAATCAGCTTATGTCGAAAGCTGTTGAAAGCCATGGGGTATCTTCCTGCTTGGTACGAGCCTTGTAAAACAGTACACCACTAGTGATA
>DAIQQT010000382.1:0-2952 GCA_036786685.1 Trichlorobacter sp. | reverse complement strand
AACTGGAGTCATGGCGCACACTGACCTATCCTCAACTTGCCTTTAAGGTTATCTCCCGCTTTGTTGATGATATTCCTGCGGCTGATCTTCAGAGGTTAATCGAGCGTTCCTATGCCACGTTCAGCCACCCCGAGGTGACTCCGGTGGTGAAGAAGGACGGTGTCTATATACTGGAACTGTTCCACGGAGTTACCCTGGCTTTTAAGGATGTGGCCCTGCAGTTTCTGGGAAATCTGTTTGAGTATATTCTGCATGAACGCAATGAGCGGCTGACCATTGTGGGGGCCACCTCCGGTGATACTGGTAGTGCCGCCATTCATGGAGTACGGGGCAAGGACGGGATCAGTATTTTTATCCTGCACCCCCATGGTAAGACCTCGCCGGTGCAGGCACTGCAGATGACTTCCGTGTTGGATGAAAATGTCCATAATATTGCTGCTGATGGCACCTTTGATGACTGTCAGGATATTGTCAAGGCGCTGATGGGGGATCTTGCTTTTAAGCAGAAATATTCGCTGGGGGCTGTTAACTCCATCAACTGGGCACGGGTATTGGCGCAGGTGGTCTATTACATCTATGCCTGGCTGCGGGTGGCTGAAAAGGGCCAAAAGGTGGTGTTCTCGGTACCCACTGGAAATTTCGGTGATATCTTTGCCGGCTACATGGCGCAACAGATGGGGCTGCCAATTGCAAAACTGCTGCTGGCAACCAATGAAAATAACATCCTGACCCGCTTCATCAACCAGGGCGATTACTCGGTGGGCAGCGTGGTGCAGACCCTGTCGCCATCCATGGATATTCAGGTGGCGTCCAATTTTGAGCGGTACCTCTACTATCTCTTTAATCAGGACGGAAGGCGGGTATCCGCCGCCTTTGCCCAGCTTAAAGCAGAGGGCAAAATCAGCTTCAGCGATGCAGAGCTGCAACAGGTTCGTCAGATTTTCAGTTCTGCATCAATAGGCCGTGAACAGACCCTGGAGACCATTGGTCGTTTCAAACAGGAAACCGGCTATCTGTTGGACCCGCACACTGCGGTCGGGGTTCGGGCCGCGCAGGAGCTGGTGATTGATGGTACGCCGGTGGTTTGCCTTGCCACTGCCCATCCGGCAAAATTTGGTGAGGCGGTGGTGGAAGCAACCGGCGAACCAGTGCCGGTACCTCCGGCCATTGCCCAACTGGAAGGATTACCGACCCGCTGTGTGCGGATGCCGGCTGATTGTGAGCAGGTTCGTAATTTCATTATAACAACCGTGGGGTAATGAATCGTGCGCATTGAATGCCCAAAATGCAAGGCAAGCGGAAATATCAATGATCTGGAGATCCCTGATGACGGCATGATGCTGGCCTGTCCGCGCTGCAGTGAGAGCTTTCGCGTGGTAAAGCCACGTAAAAAAGCGACCTCAGCCTTTGCAAGCAACACCTGCCCTACCTGTGGCTACAGTACCTTTTGCGAAGAGGTCTTTGACGAATGTCCCCACTGTGGTGCGGATGTAAAGAGTGCTGCAGAACGCAAACGTGCGGAAGCTGCACGGAAAAGGGAACATGAAATTCTGAACCGGAACTATCGGGCTGAGGCAGCGGCCGCCATGCCGCCATTGCCAACAGGTTCCAAATTCCCGGCTTCAGCGCCGCCTGAACCGGAAAAGCCAAAACTGAATCTGGCATCTTTTGCCGATGGATTTGATCCGGTGGCTGCCATAGGCTGGGGAACTGCCGCGTGTGCCGTGCTGTTTATTGCCATTGGCGGGTTGGGGGTGTTGGATTATCAGGGAACTGATATCCAGGCGCAACTGTCGGCCCAGTCGGTTGAGCCGGTTTCGGCCTGGCAGGTTTTCTGGGGCTACGGATTTTTACCCTGGGTAGAGCTTCTTTTTGGTGTGGTTGTTCTGTGCGCTGCATTCGGATTTCTGCAACGCGCTGAATGGGGGATGCCAAGGATGCAGCAGGTTGTTACCGCATCCCTGGTGTTGGTGCCGGTCTATGAGCTGGGACAGTACGGCGTCTGGATCGTAAAATCAATCTCTCCACCCTGGTGGGCCTATCTTGTTGAACTGTTGAGCGCCCTGCTGGTTTCTGCCCTGCTGGTGGTGCCGTTGTATTTTCTGCTGCAATACCTTAAAGGGAATAATCTGAAAAAGGCATACCAAAAAAACTAGTCTGTTTTTGGTGCGTTGTCTGCGCTTGAGGCGCCGCCCGGTTTTCTACGCCGTGGACGGTGCTTCTTTTTTTCCGGGGCTGATGCCGCTGGCTGCGGAGCAACAGGTTTATGATCTTTGGGTTTGTGGCGCTGGCCATGGGGCTGCCTGGCTGAAGCAACAGGGGTGGGGGGGCGGTGTTTGGGCCGCTTGTAGTCATGTATGAACAGTTCGTCTTCAGCCCACTCAACCGGAATCTTATGCTTGATATACGCTTCGATCGCTTCGAGGTAAAAAGCCCCATCCTCGTCAGCCAGGGAGATCGCCTTGCCTTCTGCGCCGGCCCGGGCGGTTCTGCCGATCCGGTGGACATAATCTTCAGCATCCTGGGGCAGGTCGTAATTGATGACGTGTGAAATACCATCAATATGCAGGCCCCGTGAGGCAACATCCGTAGCAATCAGAATCGCCAGATCGCCCCGCTTGAACTGTTCCAGAATATTCATCCGTTTGCGTTGATCAACATCCCCAGAAATGACGCGGCAGGGGAATTCATTTGCATTCAGTCGATCCTGCAACCGCTCCGCTTCCCGCTTGGTATTTACAAAGAGCATGGTCCTGGCCATGCCCTCACGGCGTAAAAGTCCGAGCAGCAGAGGGAATTTTTCCTTGTTGGAAACATGGTAAAGTAGCTGTTCAACCCGCTCAGCCGTCATCTTCTCCGGGGTTACCGAGACTTTTTGCGGCACATTCATAAATTCATAGGACAGTTCCATCACCCGTTGGTTCAGGGTGGCCGAAAACATCAGGTTCTGGC
>DAIQQT010000014.1:0-16759 GCA_036786685.1 Trichlorobacter sp. | reverse complement strand
TGGAAGAATATAATAAAAAAATAGAGGAGATGGATAAAACACTGGAAGTGACTGATTGCAGGATGACTCTGATCCGGTCATCCCTGCTGATGTTCTGTTTGCGTAAAATCCCAACGCTGTCAATATTCATAAACTGATCCAGCGGATTCATCTCCACCCCGGAGCGCAGCGCCTCAACCACGCCGCGTCCCTGCTGAATCTTGTCATGGTAGCGCTTGACCAGCGGATTATCCCAGATACCCAGTTCCCGCAGATCTTTTTCAGTGCCGATCCAGACCGCTGCATGGCCCCAGTAGCCGGGGATCAGCTTGTCGGTCAGACGGAAGGGGGTCTTTTCCAGCAGCACATCGCCGGCCTGCAGGGTGCCTGTCAACTGCTCCCTGACCGGCAGTTTGCGATACAGCTTGCCCTTGCGGGTCTCCACCAGCCCGACCGCATTGCCGAAGACCATGCTGAACAGACTTATGCCGTGCCGTTCCAGACCGGAAAGGGTGTCTTCAGTCACGCCTCCCAGAAAGCCGACCTTGCGCCCCACCACATAGAACGGTGACCAGGTTCGTACCATGGAGTAGGAGGGGCTCTGCTTGATCAGCATATCCAGATAGGCGGTTTCTGCTGTTGCGTTGAGTGTCTGATTAAAACGTTTGCTCTCTTTTTCGTAAAATTTGATGGCTTTACGTACCCGGCTGCGGTTGTTGATGGAGTTGTAGGAAAGTGTCACCTTGGCCAGGGCTGCGCTCTTGACTGCGTAACCGGGATCGGCCTCATTCAGCAGGCGGCGCAGCTTGGCATCCCCTTCAAACAGCGAGACCGATAACAGGTAGTTGTCGTACAGCAAAAAAGCTGATGAAAGCGACATCATCACCCCGTTCAGGCGGGCCTCCGGTGATACACCGCGAGCAATCCACTCCTGTTCGGTTCCGTCCAGCCAGCATTCATGGGATTCGGCAACCTCCATCAGCTCCTTGCGCAGTTTCAGGTGTTCAGTAATGCCGATGTTCATAATCTCCAGATCATCGCCGGAGAGCGGCTTTTTCTGCTCCAGCTGGGTCTTGATCCGTCTGCCCACTGAGATGGTCTCTGCCCGCAGCATCAAGGCCTGCTCTGCCAGGGTACGAAAACGGGCCAGTTCCTGCTGCAATCCCGCATCCACCTGTTGTCTGGTAACACCATGGGCCTTCAGCAGGTGGTCGCGGCATTTGCCCGGCAGTGCTGTCGTGGATGATGAGGAGGAAAGCTGCCCTTGCACATCATCAGCAGGGGCTGCCTGAGCCTGCTGTACCGTGATACACAGCAGACCAACCAGTGTCAGGTGCAGGGTTTTGGTGAATAATGACGGCATGATCTTCTCCCTTGAAATGGCTAATACGGGGCTATTCTTGTTTCGGTGGTACCGGTGCGAACCAGCCGATCACCAGCAGCAGTAATCCCACGGCAACAAATGATACGATTCTGGCCACGGTACCGTGACCTGCAAGGTCTACCATAAACAGCTTGGCAACCACAACCCCCAGTAGTGTTGCTCCGCAGAGCCAGATCAGGCGGTTGCCCTGCCGGACCGCATACAGGGTGGCAAGCAGCGCCAACAGGCTCCAGAAGATGGAGAAGGATGCCTGGGCCAGGGGCGAGTGCAGCATGCCGTGGGCCGTGAAAGGTACCTCGCCCCAGTAGTGCAGGCTGCGGGCCAGGATGCCGTTCAGCCAGGCAAAGATGACAAGCGTGTATGTCGTGACAACCGAAGCCTGCAGTTCATGCAGCAGCTCACGGAATGCATCCAAGGTATACAGACTGCGGAGCCAGATCAGCGGCACGACAATGGCAGCCAGGATGGTCAGATCAAACTGGTTCAGCAGCGGCAGCCAGGGCAGCGGGTCGCTGTCGCCAATGCAGGTCAGGGAACTGACCAGAACCCAGCTCAGAGACCAGACCGCAAGGGGCAGGGCGATGATCCCCTGATAGGTAATCCGCTCCTGTCTGAAAGGCCAAACATTGGTTCGGTTAGCGATCACCAGCAGCCCGAGCAGGCTGATCGGCATTACCACCTGGCTGATCTCCAGCCAGCTGCCCTGCTGCAGCATGGCAAATGATACCTGCCAGCCAAGTTCAAGGGTGCCCAGCAGTGCCAGCAGCCAGACCAGCAGGGCATGGGGATATGGTTTGAGGGTGGCAGGCAGCTGCTGGTCGTGGGAGTACAACAGCCACCAGCTTGTGCTAAAGGCGACCGGCCAGGCAAACCAGCCGCCCTGAGCCAGTGGATGGGCAGGAAACCAGGCCATTGCTGCTGCAGGCATCAGCGGTAGCAGGATCAGGCTGGTCCAGCCAAAGTTCTGCCACTGCAGTTTGCGTGCAGACAACCGGATCAGCAGGGCTGTGAGAGCGGCGCACAGCAGGATTGCGCCATACAGGAACTCCTTGTCCAAGTTTTGTTCCAGCTCCCGCAGGGCGCCACCGGACCACCAGCAGAGTCCCCAGGCGATCAACAGATACTCAAGCGGTTGCTCCCATTCCTCTGTCCGGAGCGGATGGCGCTGCAGCAGAAAGGCGCTGTACAGGCCGGACAGGCTGATCAGCAGGCAGCCCAGATAGAAGCTGTTCAGCAGCGGCACGTTGCCGGTGGTGTGGGCCATGGCGGAGGCAAAGGCCAGACCGGACAAAAGTTGCAGCAGATAACCGCTGGCCCGCACCAGTCGGCGTTCTGTCCTGAAACCCAGCCAGACCATGGTTGCCCCTTCCAATGCCCAGGCAGCGGAGGTCCAGCGGCCATCAAAGGCCAGCGGTATGGTCAGGGTGAGCAGTATGCCTGCCAGTGCCAGAAACGATGCAGCCAGCGGGCGCAACTGGTGGCCCCGGTTCCAGAGCAGACGGCAGCAGGCCAGGTAACAGAGTCCGGCAGCCAGGCTGCTCCAGGCCATGCCGTAGCGAAAATCGCTGACCAGTGCTGATTGCAGGGCAAAGGCAGCCAGCGGTGTACCGAACACCAGAGTTGCATCAGGCATACCGCGCAGATCAGGTGGTTGCCGCAGCGAGAACAGCACGCTAACCCCCAGGTAGATCAGGAAAAACAGGATCAGAAACGGCTCTACAGAGCTGAAATACGCAGGTTTGTAGTAGTTTGCTCCCCAGATAGCGCTCAGCAGGAAAGTGGCAAGAAAGCCGGTCAGGTTGATGGAGCGCCATGAACGGAACCAGGCGATGCTGATCACAACAATATTCAGCACCGTGTAATAGCCGAACAGCACTGCCGGGTCACCGATACCCACTGAAGCCAGAAACGGTGCTGCAAAGCCGCCGATACTGCCGAACAGTGCCATGGTGCGTGACTCCTGCAGCAGTGCCAGTGCAGCACACAGGCCGGAGATTACCACCAGCAGCGCAAAAGAAGGAATCGCCGGGATCAGCCCGTACAGCCTGAAGGCGGCGTAACTGACAAGGTAGAGGATGCCGATGCCGCCACCCTGCAGGGCCAGGGCGTATTCTGCCCGCTTGGTACGCAGCTTCCAGCCGGTTGCCAGCAAGGCTACGCCTCCGGCAGCAGCGCTTATCAGGCGCAGTTCCAGCGGAAACATGCCACGCTGGGCTGCATACTT
The DNA here is from genome assembly GCA_036786685.1 of Trichlorobacter sp. Classification (GTDB taxonomy): domain Bacteria; phylum Desulfobacterota; class Desulfuromonadia; order Geobacterales; family Pseudopelobacteraceae; genus Trichlorobacter. The sequence continues at coordinate 13,172 of DAIQQT010000014.1, read as the reverse complement.
GACCAAAAAGGCGATGCCGCAGAACAGGATCAACACCCCCAGTTTTACCAGCAGGTTTTCACCGTTAAAAACAGTGCGCAGTGCGTTTTCCAGCGCTGTTGGTTCGGCTGGCGTTGCCGGTTTTGTGGTGTACTGGAAGGTGTAGCTTGGCTCGGTCTTTGAGGTCAGATTTACGGTTGCTTTCGGTGCCGGTTGCTCCTGCTGCCACGCCGGTTTTACCGGCATTGGGCGGGCCAGCTCGGCCGGGGTGGCAATGACTGCAGGCTCCGGTTTGGATGTCTGATCCGGTTCATGTTGTGTCAGATCCGGCTCATCCCGCAGATGTGCGGACAGCCTTCTCCTCAGCCATTCCAGCTCCTGTTGCTGCTTGTTCTGGCGTGTGTGCAGCAGGTGCAGGCTGTAGTAGAACCAGCCGATAATCCCGCCTGAAACCGCACCGGTAAACTGAAACAGCATGCCGCCTGCGATGATGCCGATGCAGATGCTCAAGAGTGCCATGGTCTACCTCGTGGTGCTGGCGTTAAAGGTGTTGATCAGGTTGCTGTAGCTGCCGTTAAGGGTTTCATCAGCAGACTGAGACTGGTTTGTGGTTGCGGTGCGACGATGTTCGATGGTGCGGGTTATCCCGTTTGAAATGACAATGGTCAGTGCAAAGGCGATAATCGGGACAAGGGTAAAGATCCGTTTGTTGATGGTTTTCATGACGTCCTCCCGGTGCTGCTGTTTTCTTTGGTGAAACCAATTACAGGGAATGTGCCAAGAACCGTGAAATGTTATTGATTAATGATTAAGGGTTGTTAGCTGTGTCGCTGTTGTGTGTGGTAGCAAATCTGTTGACATTGATTGTACTGACTCTGTACATTTTGTGCATGAACAAGCCCCTGACCCTGACAGCTGTTGACCGTGATTTCTTCCGTGCCGTGGCCCTGGCCGCCTTTGCCAATCCGTTCAGCCCGGAACGGGAGGCGCTTGATCGCCGGATTGCCGGTGATGACCTGCGCTGCTCGCGGGATGAGCTGATCGATCTGGTGGTTGATCGGGTCACGACCCGGCTTGACGGGTTGCGGCGCAGCGGCAAGGGTGATCCGGTGCTGTACCGGGGCGAGGACCGCAGCCTGCTGCAGACCGCCTTCCAGTTTGATATCTACCACCGTTACCGCGCCCCCTTTGATGCCTTTATCCTTGACCAGCAGCGGGCTGGCGACCGGCCGATCAAGGTGCCGTTTGCCGGTGAAGTGCTGGATCAGCTGGAACGTCTGGGGTACAGCAGGCCGGACTGTCTGCGCTATCTGGAGATCTTCTACCAGATCCGCCGGGCCTTCTACTTCATCGACACCGCCCTGGTGGGGCTGTCTCCCTCCATGCATACCCTTCGGCTGCAGCTCTGGAACAACATCTTTACCTGTGACATCAACCTGTATGACCAGCGGCTCTGGGATCGGATGGAGGATTTCTCCACCCTGCTGCTGGGTGAGACCGGTACCGGCAAAGGTGCCGCCGCCGCTGCCATCGGACGTTCCGGCTTTATCCCGTTTGATGACAAAACCGGCTGTTTCAAAGACAGCTTTACCCGTACCTTTATCAGCCGTAACCTGTCCCAGTACCCGGAATCGCTGCTGGAGTCAGAGCTGTTCGGCCACCGTAAAGGGGCTTTTACCGGAGCCATTGATAACCATGAAGGGGTGTTTACCCGCTGCTCTGCCCACGGCTCTATTTTTCTGGATGAGATCGGCGATGTCTCAATACCGGTGCAGATCAAACTGTTGCAGGTGCTGCAGGAACGGACCTTTGCGCCGGTGGGCAGCCATGAACGGCTGCGTTTCAATGGACGGGTAATTGCCGCCACCAACCGCCCGCTGGATGAACTGCGGCGGGAAGGACAGTTTCGGGATGATTTCTATTACCGGCTCTGTTCCGATCAGATCATTGTGCCGCCGCTGCGGCAGCGGGTGCAGGAAGAATCCTCTGAGCTACCGGCTTTGGTCAAAAACATCCTGCAGCGGATGCTGGGGCATGAATGCAGCGCCATGGCAGCCGAGATCAGCGAAGGGTTACGCAGCACGCTGGGGCCGCACTACGGATGGCCCGGTAATGTGCGAGAACTTGAACAGGCGGTGCGCAGGATGCTGCTGACCCGGCGTTATGAAGGGGATCGTCTGATTGTGGGGGGCGGAGGTCTGCAGGATGCGCTGGTGGCCGGTGTCAGTCAGGGCAGTCTGGATGCGCGGGAGCTGCTGGCAGGCTACTGTGGCTTACTCTATCAGCGGCTGGGCAGTTATGAAGAGGTGGCGCGGCGCACCGGACTTGATCGTCGAACAGTGAAGAAGTATGTCATGGCAGAAGCTCAGGAAGAAACAGAGTCCACCTGATCTTCCAGCTGCTGCATGGTTGCTGCCAGCTCAGCCGTAAATAGCTTGGTGTCACCGCTGAAACAGCGCGGTTCAGCAACCGCTGCCTTGCCGCAGAACGGCACCAGTACAAAGCTGCCCCGTGGCAGGCTTTTCCCCAGATTACGCATAAAGACCGGCACCACCGGCACTGCAGGAAACCGCTTTGCCAGATGGGCCACCCCCGGCTTGATCTGGCCCAACTCCTCTGGTTTACCCCGGCTCCCCTCAGGAAAGATGATCACAATCTCACCTTGCTCCAGCGCTGCTGCAGGTCCGGCCAGCGGATCAGCATGGAAACTGCTCCGTTTTCGTTCCAGGGGAATAATCCCCAGAAAAGTACGGGAAAGCCATGAGGTAAGCGGTGTACTGCAGAAGTAGTCGGCTGCTGCCACCGGTCGCAGCTGTGCCAGCGTCTTGAGCGGCATCAGGGTAATCAGGTAGAGGATATCCAGGTGGCTGTTGTGGTTGGCAACAATAATGGCCGGGCCGCTGACCGGCAGGTGTTCGCGCCCCTTGATGCAGCGTCCCAACAGCAGTGACACCAGCGGCCGCACACAACAGGCCAGAAAGATGATCCTGATCAGACGCTGCATTACCACGGTACCGGAACCGGTGCAGACGGTTCACCTTTGGGGGGTGGTGGCGGTTGATGCAGCTTGTCCTTGGGCAGCCGGGTATAGGGGACAAACTTCAGCACCTTCTTTTTAGGCACCTTGCGTCCCTCCTGCTTTGCAGCCACTATCTCCTCTACATGGGCGGTTAAGACCGCTTCCATGTCCTTGTCCAGCGGTTGCGGTTCCTTGCCGTTCTTCAGCCGCTCCAGCTTTTCAAAGACCTTTTTGGCATAGATCTCGCTCTTTTCCGGTGTCTGGCTGTTGTAGCAGCCAACCGCCCGCCAGTTGTAGCCGTACTTGCTGATGCAGGCGGCCAGAATCCAGGCCCCGGTTTTGGTGTTGTAGCAGGCATCCCCCAGATGCCTCCAGCGTTCCGGCCCCAGAGTACTCTTCCAGATGGTGTTGATCTGCATCAGACCGACATCATAACTGCCGTTAGTATTCTTGCCCACAGCATCCGGTTTGTTGCCTGACTCCACCCCGGCAATGGAGCGCAGCACCAGCGGGTTGATGCCGTACAGTTGGCCGGCTTCTTCAAAACAGTAGGCATGGGCGTTGCTGCCCAGGGCCATAACGGCAATGGTTAGTACTAAGATAAACGTGCATTTGAAGGTCATGCTTTGGGTCTTCACTTTCTCGTAAGTCAGCTTCAAATCAAGGATGAGATCAAGACGACGAGGAATTCGGCGACGCAGGCGTACACGCAGTACGTCGAGGAGCCGAAGACGAGTCAACGAAGCTATCGCCTTGATTTGAGGCTGGCTTCAATGAAACAGATACCAGGTCAGATGAAAAAACACCGGCGCAGTGTAGGTCAGGCTGTCCACCCGGTCAAGTATACCGCCATGTCCCGGCAGGCTGGTGCCGGAATCCTTGACCCCGATATCCCGTTTAACAGCCGATTCCACCACATCGCCGATAAACCCGCAGCAGGCCAGTAATGCGCCCACCCCGGCTCCGGTCAGATGGTTGTACGGGGTAAGCAGTGGCAGCAGAAAGGCAGCCAGCAGCGCACTGGTGCCAACGCCCCCTGAAAAGCCGGACCAGGTCTTGCCGGGGCTGACCTTGGGGATGATCTTGGGGCCGCCCAGCAGCTTGCCCCAGATAAACTGGAACACATCATTCAGAGCGGTCATGATCACCAGTGACAGCACATAGCCCAGGCCATGCCCCACGCCAAGCACCGGCAGTTGCATCAGGTAGGCCACATGGCTTAAGGAAAAGATGGTCATCATCGCCACCCAGTTGATCACCCCGGCAGAACGGATAAAGCCATCCGTTTCTCCGGCAATTACCAAGCGTAGCGGAATGAACAGGAACAGCCAGACCGGGATAAAGATGATGAACATGCCGTACCACTGCATCCCCACCCAGAAGTACTGGATGATAATGGCAGGAAACAGCCAGAACAGGGCGCCGCGATCAGCCGGGCGGGTCTCCAGCAGGGTAATAAATTCCCGCAGGGCCAGAAAGCTGATAAAGGCGAACAGCCAGGGGGCAAAGCCGGGCCGCCAGGTACCCAGACTGAACAGGGCGATGATCAACAGCCAGGTGCGGGAACGGATCAGTACTTCGTTACTCTTCAGCAGCAGCCCGGCCAGCATGCCGGTTACTGCGCCGCCAACCATCAGCCCCAGCACCAGAAAACCGTGGGGCAGGGTGCTGTAGCTGGAGCCGGTAATCCACTGCTGCAGGTTCATGACCGTGCCTCCTGAATTCCCCGGCGCACCCGGTTGCTGATGGTGATCAGTGCCAGCAGGCTGGCGATCAGCATCGCCCAGTTCATGACAATGCCGTGCAACGCCTGTCTGTTTTCAAAGACCGCCCAGGCAGTAAACAGCCCCAGTGCGCCAAAGAAGACCGCCCGGTCGCTCTTGCCAAAGGGGCCGTCATAGCGCCGGGAAGCGCCAATGGTCTTGCCCTGCAGCCCCACAAACTCGGTCAGGCAGCAAAGGCCGATCATCAACACCCAGCCGATACCATGCTCCATCAGATCCAGAAACGGCAGGTAGAGGGCTGCATCGGAAACCACGTCGCCCACTTCATTCAGGTAGGCACCGAACAGGCTCTGCTGACCGTGTTCACGGGCCAGCATGCCGTCAATGGCATTCAACGCCATGCGGATAAACAGGAACAGCCCCAGAAACAGGAACGGATACGGGTTGGGGCCGTGGGTGGCAAAGGGTTGGTAGATCCAGATGCCATAGGCGATTGAGCCCAGCATGGCTGCCAGGGTAACCATGTTGGCGGTCACGCCGATTCGGGCCAGCAGGTTGACCAGCGGACGGAGCAGGTTCTGGAATTTTGGTTTCAGGTCGTAGACCGAGGGCATAGGGGATATCCTTTTTGAAATTTTAACATCTAACCCCCCTCAATCCCCCCTTGTCAGGGGGGAGGTCTTCAGGCCTTCCTGAATTTAGCCCCCTCCCTGACAAGGGAGGGCTGGGGTGGGTTAACGGTTGTAATTCCTTGCGTTCTTTCGCGGCTAAATTCTCAGCAATCTTGCTGGATTGGTAAATACCTCTTCCGGTACCCCCAGCGCCCGTTTCAGTTCCAGGTCCCGGTCCCACGGGTTTTTAATGGTCATCAACCGTGCCACGGTCCAGGGGGGTAGTCGGGTCAGGTGTCCCAGCGGCGACACCAGCGGGGTATTGGTCAGCGGCATATCAGTGCCGTAATGCAACCGGCCATGCAGGTGATGCTGCTGGATCAGGCGGCGCAACTGGCCGGGCCGGTTGATCTGGGTCAGGGCAGAGATATCGGCATGCAGGTTGGGGTGCTGATCGCACAGACGCAGGAAGCGCGTGAAGTTGTGCTCACCTTCGTTTCTGCCATTGGCAGCGGCATGGGCAGCAATCACCGTTACACCCTGCTCCAGCGCCAGACGCAGCCGGTGCGGGTCTCCCAGCTCATTTCTGGCATAGGTGAACGATGCCTCATCACCGGTGTGGGTCAGCAGCGGCAGACCATGCTGCTGCATCCGTTGATAGAACGGCACCAGCCGTTTATCTGCCAGATCAATATGCTGGATCGAGGGAAGCCACTTCATCAGCACCGCACCTGCCTCAACCGCCTTGTCCAGCAGTTCCAGCGCATCCCTGCGGTACGGGTTGATGCTGGCCCCAAAGCGCAGGTTGGGGTGCTGCTTGACCGCCTCTGCCAGAAAGTCATTGGGGATGTACATCTCAGTACAGCTTTGATCCAGCTCACCCTGGCTGTCCAAGGCCCCATCCATGGCCAGCACCACGGCCATGTCTACCTTGCCTGAGGCGGTCAGGGAGGCTGACAAACGCTCCAGCACCAGCTTGTCGCCATGGTGCAGCAGTTCATGCTCCTGTACCCCGAAGGAGTTCAGGTAGACCCGATACTTCCAGCTCTTGCGCAGGTCAGGGGAGATAAAACAGCCGGAATTGCCGGAACCGATGCCGGCGGTGTGGCAGTGTATGTCGATGATTGGGGGCATAAGTCCTTTTTGTTTCTTGAGTTGTACGTTACTGATCCGGGCAGCAGGTGTAGCGTTCTTTGGCATCTCTTGCCTGACTGATTATACTTCCGGCCCGTAATGTCAGTACGCTGTCCATCGGGATTCCGGCGCTCTCCATCAGGTTACCTGTCCAACTGTTACAGGTGTTGGTGATAAAGTAATAGCCTTCAGCTTTAAAAAAACGGCTCTCTCCATAAAGCCCAGGCTTCAAAGGATAGGGGTGCTGATCCTTGTTAAGCTTGAAGCTTACCCGCAGTGATTTTTTAAGGTGCTTTAAGCCGCTTTCTGAAAGGTGAAGTTCCACCACTTCGCTTTGATTAAAGTTCTTTTCCGGCGGGCTGGGTACAGCCACCACATGCATTACAGTCGGGTTCCTCCAGAACAGCGCCTTTAGAACCAGGCCGGTGGTAATCTTCTCAGCCTGATAAAAATCAGCCTCCCCCCAACCGAACTCGTAGTAGGGATTTTCTGTAAGATATTCATGTATAAAGTCGAGTTCATCTCCTAAATCCTGTTGAGGCAATACAATGCCGGTGTGCCATCCATGACTGACAACGTGAATAGTCCTTTCTTCATGTTTTGAAGCTGGCAGATGTTTCCAGTCTTTAAAACCTGCACATCCAGAGACACAGGTGAGCAGCATAACGATTATTAAGATTAGCTTTTTCATTTTAACTCGTTGTTCTGTGCTCTTCGTGTCCTAACGAAAATTTGCTGTCGTACAACCACTACCTATAAACACTGCAAACAGTGACACAGCATGGAATAGCCTGAGGTATGCAGTCATCCGCAAAAACTGATAATCACAAAACTGTTTTTTTCTCGCGTGAGTCATGGGGAGAAACAAGCCGTTACCAAAGTATGTTTATTCCCTTACCTGTCCGGCGCCGCAGGCCCAGCAGTGGCGTGATTGCGTATGCTTCGGCTTGCCGCAGGCCGGGCAGGGGCTGAACTGCAGATAACCGCAGTGCGGGCAGGCCTGTGCACCGTTGGGCAGATGTTTGCCGCACTGCTGGCACTCTCCCTTGGCAATCCGCCGTTCAATCAGCTTTTCGTGTGAAAACAGCTTTTTCTGGAAGATGTAGATCAGCAGCAGCGCAGCGCCAATGGCAGCGACAATAATCAGGTAATGCCAGATTGCCACCAGCTTGAATGCCGTTAAAAACGCAATCAGCCTGTGCAGCAACTGTTTGGGAATGATATCGTAGATCGCCTCAATCAGCTTGCAGAAGATCGGGATAAAGGCGATCACCACCAGATGGGCTGAAACCAGGGTCTGCAGGCTGCGACTGCCCCTGATGGCAGCATTGTTCCAGACGTAGAAAATGGCGAACAGCGGCAGCAGAAACAGCATCTGCATGCCGAATTTCTTGACCGGGTACCAGAAGTTCAAGCTGCGCAGCTCTGCCAGCAGGGCCTGACGGTCACTGGCCTGGGAACTTTGCAGCTTGCCCCACAGCGCCGCCACCGTGGGGTTGGTGTTAATCAGCTGATCCAGCGCAACAATCTGGGGCTTCAGGCTGTTCAGCCTGCTGCTTTTCTGCTTGAATTCAGTCTTGATGGCATCCACATCAGTGGCCGGGTCCGGCTGCTGGGCTATGCTCTCCAGCAGGGCTGTATCGTAGCTGCCTTTCAGTTGATCAATCCTGCGCTGTAGATCCTGTGCTTCACGTTCAATATTCCGGCGCTCATCAAAACTGGTGGCCAGGGCCTTATCGTTCTTGATCTGATCCAGCAGGGTCAGATAGGGGGTACAGGCCGGGTGGCGTTCGTGCCGGTCTGCCTTCTGGCTGTGGGTGACGCTGTTGGTATGGCTGTTTACCAGTTCCGACAGGTTTTCAATCCGGTTGGTAGGGTTCCAGGTGCGGTCAATCACTATCTCGCTGCAGGCGCCGGGGATGTAGTCATCCGGTGTGCTTAACTGGCGGGTATGGGCAGCCAGGCCGTTAAAGATGGCGGTTAAAATGAAGATATCCAGAAACAGCAGGATCACCAGGGTGGCCTTGCTTAAGGGCTGATTGTCCAGGCTGGTCAGGCTGTTTTTGGTGTCAGTCAGTTTTGCTTTGATGCGTGTGCCCAGACTCATGCTGTTCTCCTTCAACGGTACTAGAACGCGGATTGAACGGGTTTCTTATTCTTGGCTGTATCTGCGAAAATCCGTAGCCATCGGATCATCGCTGCATCAGCGCAAATACACCCCAGCCCAGGTATTCTCGTGTGTAGGTGGCATAACGCACCGGTTCAGTAGTCAGTTGGGCTCGAACCTCGTGCGCAAACTCGTCGTCAGGATTTTCGGCAAGCCAGCGGCGCATGGTAAGCCATTTTGCCGCCTCGTATCGGTCCCAGCCGTCCTGATCAGCCAGAACCATTTCAACCAGGTCGTAGCCAAGGTTGCCAAAAGAGGCGACAAGTTCCGGCAGGGTGAGAAAGTCGGAGATTGTGTGGGCAAGGCAGCCCTTGGCAATCTCTTCTGTTGGTGGTACCAGCCGCCAAAAGGGCTCGCCGATCAGAATGATCCCGTTGGTGCTCAGACTGCGCTCCAGCAGTTCAATAGTGCCTGCAACTCCCCCGCCGATCCAGGTGGCGCCGACACAGGCTGCCACGCCCACCTTCTCGTCAGCAACGTAGCCCGCAGCATCGCCATGGATGAACGCAACCTGATCCGCCACGCCCAGCTCAATGGCGCGGAGTTTGGCCTGCTGGGTGAACAGCGGGCTCATGTCAATGCCGGTACCGGTGATGCCGTGATCCCGTGCCCAGCTGCAGAGCATCTCCCCTGAACCGCTGCCCAGGTCAAGCACACGGGTTCCCGGTTCCAGCCGCAGCGCAGCGCCGAGCGTGGCCAGCTTTTCAGGAGTGATTGGGTTATGGATGTGGTGAGCACTTTCGGTGATGGTGAAAATTCGTGGTATGTCCATGTGGGGGATCTCCATAGGGTAAGAGATTCGTCAAGGGTTGCCCCGCCGACTCCAAACAGAAATAATTATTATTACGCCATCTTTGTTGTGTTCTTACAATCTGGATAACCAGTACAACCATAAAAGTCACCAAACCGGCCAGCGCGAACCTTCATCGGTTTACCACACTTATCACAAGCAGGAGGCGGGACGTCCGATTGACCTGTCGATGCTGCCTTTTTTCGGACAGGTTTATCGTAATTCTCTTTCCAATCACATTCTTCACAATCCCAGTATGGCCCAAACTTACCCTTACGATAGGAAGACCGTGAACCACACACAGGGCAACGCGGGTTTTCAGCTTTTGACGATATACCATCTGCATTGTCTGCCTTAACACTACGATCTAGTGCCAAGAACGCTGACATCTGAAGGCAGATAGACTTGCCTTCGAGGCGTGTCATGACTTCATCAGTACGGCTTGTATGTGAGAGTGCATTCAGTGAGCCGTGCCATAGGATTTCATCATCGATAATAACGACCTTCTCATGGATTTCACCTCTGGTATCGACAAGACACCCCATGCGCTCGAGGCCATCAAGAGCAGCTTTACCCTGTTCAACAGGGATGCTGCCATTGCTTTTTGGAGGTCTGGTTATACAGCGGATCATAACGCCTTCAGCTTTTTTTTGACGAAACACTGATTCATAGGTAGCGACCCGTTGTTCCGTTACGAAGCCCGAATATACGGCAATGCTCTTTTGGGCTCGCTCGAAATCTACTGCACATACCTGGTCGAAGCTGTTCTGGTCGAATAGCCCGAACTTTTCAGCATCTACTGATAAATTGAACGGTCGTCCCAGACGGCGTAAGTCCTCCATTACTGGGTACATCGCCAGAACATCAAGGACGTCTACGACTGTACCGCGACCCTGCATTTCTGAAAGCATATCCCTGAGAATCGCGTGGCTCGGCAGCTTCTTGTCGAGATATGACAGATTGGCAAAGACAATAAGATTGTGCTGGGCTCTGCTCACTGCGACATTAAAGAGCATGGCGCCTGAGTCATCATGATGGTCAGCATCAAGGAATATTCCGGCCCGATGTTCACCATGGCTATCCGGTATATCTATAATCATCACCTGTTTTTCATCACCTTGGTAACGGTGAACGGTACCGGCCTCTACTGTTTCTTTTAACCCTGAGCCTTCGAACACCCGCTGTAACACTTTGGATTGAGCGGCGTAAGGAGTGCATACCCCCACACGGTTGGTTCTCTCGCCGTTGTTTTTAATTTCAGTGAGGTGGTCACAGGACTCGAAGAAACGGCACAGGTTTCTGATTGCCAAGGCGTTCATGAGGTTATAGCGTGATTTGAACTGGTCACGGTTTACAAAGGGCCATATTGATGAGGTATCGACTATGGTGAGCGGGGTATTAAATGGCGCAGGCGGCTGGCGTTTTGTTGACTCCCTTTCAGATGCTGTCAGTAGTGCGCCCTTGTACATACGGTGAGAAATCATCGGGCATATCTGGTCGTCCATGCGGTACTGCTCTTTGAGCATTCCCACACGCTTGCAGGTTTGCTCTTTATGCATTTTTTTGTCTATCTGGCAGGCTCGGAAGACGTCGCCACCGATAGTGTCATGAATGACTTTTTGCTCCGTCTGGACGATAGGGGCAAGCTGTCTAAAGTCGCCAGAAATAACGACCTTCTCTTTGGCCAAACCAGCAGCATTAAAGAGTGCTGGCAGCATCACCATTGATGCCTCATCAACGATAACAACATCAAATGAGCTGAACATTTGTGGGCTAAGGTAAGCCTTGGTAACTGTGGCTCCAACTATCAGTGCTCTGTCCAGAATGGATTTCCTAATGTCTTCAAGTTGCTTGTTAATATCAGATATTTCTTCTGTGATAGGGTGTTTCTGAACTTCTGACTGTTCTAGTTGTTGCCCGATCTGTTTGCGGTCGACGTTGGCCACTTTTTGTTTTTCAAGCGAGATAGCATTGTCTATTTCATGGGTGCGTCCTCGAAGTTCAACAAGCTTTTCTCTGCAACTAATAACCTCTCGCTCCTTAATCAAAAGTGCTGCACTGGTTTCTCTAATGTCCTTGTCAACAGTATCGAGTGAGCGCATAAAAGCACGTCGAATAGTGCCCGCGTTCTGAATGTTCTGCCTCTCTTCGGCAATCGTCATTTGCTTGTTTTCGAGAGCCTTTTTCTTTTCAGTAAATGAGCCGTAATCGGTCTGAACTTTCTGAAGTGATGCGGTTGCCTGGCCCTTATCGGCGGTTAGCCCGTCAAGAACTTTGAACACCTTCATTAGTTCACTGGCACGTGATACCTGAGCGTTTATCCGGTCGAGCTGTGTTTCCAGCACGCCTTTCCGCTCTATGAGTGACTGCGACTTTCGTTCAACAATCCCTTCAAGAGTAATATGGCTTGACCAGTCATTTTTAAGTTCAGTGTGAGCAATCTGTCCAACTCGCAATATCTGGCCTTCCGCTAAGGCGGGATGGTTTTGCTTTTTAAAGAGCTTGCAGAGCTTAAACAAAACCTGGTCGACTGCCTGATTCGTGTTTGAGCAGAGTAATATCCGCTTCTGTCCGTCTATTAAAGTGTGACACAGGGCACTGAGTGTCATTGTCTTTCCGGTTCCAGGCGGCCCCCATAAGTAGAAGACTTCATTGGCGACAATCTTGGCGATAGCTTCCTTCTGATAAGCGTTAAGCCCTTTTAGATAATCGGTTGAAACAAAAGCAGGTGCCAATTCATCGCCGGTATTGGTTATCACGGCTTCTGCCAACTTTACATTGAATGAGGTTGCTTCGCCTTTGATTATCTTTTCTAGACGAACTCGAAGCGCCTCAAGCATGGCAGTATTATCAATCTTGACGATACAGGCGGCAATACGTGGACCAAAGTCATCCTTGAGCGATAAGATGATTTGATTGCCTAAAAACGAAACGATGCGCCCTTCAGATTGAGAACCACCGATGATAACGACAACTGCTGCACCTTCAAACAGCTCAGCATCCTCGTTATATGGGAACTGGTAGCCGTGCTCCTTGCCATCAAGCTGCATACGAGTGCCGTCTTCGAGGACGACCTGCTTGTAGGCAGTTTTCTGTTTCCGCATTTCTGCGACAAGTGCCTTAAGGCAGGCCTCATAGCGTTCAACGGTAGATGCGTCTTTCTTTAGTTCTAGTTTGAAGTCGGTTTTAAGCTCGAACACCCTTTTGCTTGGAACGTCATCAAGCTTGCCTGGTTTACGCATCTTGCCCATACGACGCTCACGAGGTGGCTCTTCCTCCGCCTTCTTATCCCCCGCATTTGTGCTGCCTGAAGCGGCTTTTGATACTGAAGTCGGCTCAGTTGGCTTACTTGCCTTTGGCGGAGCCGTAGCCGATTCCCTAAACTGGCTTCCCTGTGAAGGTTCTGGCTTAGGTGATTGTGGGGTTGTTTCTGTTTTAGAGGAGGAGGTGTGAGTTTTTGTATCGATCGCAGTTGTTTTTGCTCCAGAGAGCATGTCCTCTACAACTGTGCGGAGTGCCTTCATCTGGCGAGTTGTGCGGAACTGAAGCTCAGCAAGGATATCCTTTAGAAGCTTGGTATTACCCTTGTTATCTTCTACAGCTTGTTTTAGTTGTTCGCCAGAGTGGTTGATGTACTGTCGTGACATTATTGTTTAGCCTTGTTATGAGAAAGTAGATTAGTTGTAGAACTATAGCAATGAAGAGAGCGGCACCGCATGGAACAGCCTGTTGTTGACCTTAAAAGGCA
>DAIQQT010000381.1:0-2985 GCA_036786685.1 Trichlorobacter sp. | reverse complement strand
TAAAAAAGTCAGACGGTTATAGCTGTACTCTCAAAATTTACCGGACAGTAGTGATTCAGGGCAGTATTGTAAAGAACGAGGTTACTTCTTTATGCTGTTTCGTTGGGATGCAAAAGAACATGTTGCCCAGGGACGCTACGTTATCAAGTGGCTTACCCTGGTTATACCGGTTGCGGTAGCGATAGGTGCTGCCTGTGCCCTGTTCCTCTGGAGTCTGGAACAGGTTACCCTGATCCGCTTCAATAATCCGAATCTGCTGTTTTTACTGCCGTTGGCAGGTGTGCTGATGGCGTTCATCTATCAGAAAATCGGGAAATCGGCTGAAGGGGGCAATAACCTGATCATGGATCAGATCCATGAGTCAGGGGGCGGGGTGCCAGCCAGAATGGCCCCTCTGATCCTGGTGGCAACGCTGGTTACGCACCTTTTTGGCGGATCAGCCGGACGGGAAGGGACCGCAGTGCAGATGGGCGGCAGTATTGCCGGCACCTTTGGGCGCTGGTTTCGCTTGGACAAGCAGGAGGTCCGTATCCTGCTGATGGCCGGTATTGCCGGAGGTTTTGGCGCAGTCTTCGGTACCCCGCTGGCAGGAGCGGTGTTTGCCATGGAGGTGCTGCTTGTCGGCCGTATGAGCTATGAGGCACTGATCCCCTGTCTGATCGCCGGTATTGTTGCGGACCAGACCAGCGCCCTGCTGGGGATCCGGCATACTTCCTACCAGATAACCTCAGTGTTCCAATCGCTGTCACACACACACCAGATCGATCCGATACTGCTCGCCAAGGTGGCGCTGGCATCAATTGCCTTCGGCCTTGCCAGTGTTCTCTTTGCCGAGCTGCAGCACAGTATCCAGCATCTGTTTAAAACAAGTATCCGCTGGCCCCTGCTCCGCCCGGCGGTTGGCGGTTGCATCATCATCGGCCTGGTCTATCTGCTGGGGACGCGGGATTATCTGGGGTTAAGCGTCAGCTCCCTGGACCCCCATGCCGTTACCATCTCCTCCTGTTTCAAGCCCAACGGTGCAACCGACTGGAGCTGGTGGTGGAAGATTCTTTTTACCGCCATCACCCTTGGCTCTGGTTTCAAAGGTGGCGAGGTCACCCCTCTGTTTTTTATCGGTGTCTCATTGGGCAACCTGTTTGCACGGCTGCTGGATGCCTCTGCCCAGACCGACCTGTTTGCCGGTCTGGGCTTTGTGGCGGTCTTTGCCGGTGCCACCAACACGCCGCTGGCCTGCACCATCATGGGGATTGAGCTGTTCGGCTCAGGTGCCATGATCTACATTGCGGTGGCCTGCTACCTGGCCTACCTGTTCAGCGGTCATACCGGCATCTACCTTTCCCAGCGGATCGCGGTTCCCAAGACAGCAGCCCCGCTGCTGCCACAGGGAATCTCTTTACGGACCACCCGGGAGATGGCCCCCAGTGTCAGCGGCCGTTTTGTTGCCATACTCAAGATACCTGCCGCTGTTTTTAAGAATCTGCCGGGCAACAGAAAGTACAAGAGCAAAGGGAGGCAGGCCATGCAGGCACGCCATGAGATAGTACCCGGAGAGCACAAACCACCGCAGAAGTAGACATAGAGTATACTGAAATGTCAGTCAGGGTGAATCAAAGTTATTCAATCGGTGTTGGTGCGCTGGATGCCGACCTGCCGCCTGAGGAACAGCAGCACTGATCAGAATTATACAAAAGAGATTCAAACGAGGAATGCATGCATAGAACGATGCCTTGGCAGCAACTGGTACTAACCTTTGTCATGCTGGTCATAAGTACTGCGGTTATTGCGTACAATGGCTGGGATATGCAACTGGCCAGCAGATTCTATCTGCCGGGGCAGGGATTTCCCATCGGCAATCTGCAGCCATGGAAAGCAATGTATCGCTTTGGCGAGTGGCCTGCCTTTCTGACCGGTGGGCTGGGGTTGATCATCTGGCTGGCGAGTTTTACCCTGCCCCGCTTGGTAAAACTGCGGAAGGCCGCCCTGTTTATCGCCCTGGTGCTGATAATCGGCCCCGGCCTGCTCGTAAACTGGGGATTCAAGGATCACTGGGGACGCCCGAGGCCACGGCAGGTTACCCAGCTTGGCGGCACCATGGCGTTTCATCAGCCCTGGCAACCGGGGCCGGCCCCTAAAAATGCCTCGTTTCCGGCTGGCCATCCGAGCGCGGCATTCTATATGTCGGTCCCCTATTTTGTGCTGCGTCGCACCAGACCGAGCCAGGCTCTGCTCTGGCTCTGGGGCGGTTTTGCCTTTGGCCTCCTGATGGGTGCAACCCGGATCATCCAGGGTGGACACTTTTTAAGTGACGTGGTCTGGAGCGCCGGGTTTGTGTACCTGACCGCCCTGGTGTTGGCAGCCTTGCTTCATCCAGAAAGGTAGTGGTGCATGACAGAATCGGAAAGTACGCTATACTGCTCCCGGGAGAGTTGAACCGATGAAATTAGCCGCAACCATTGCCCTGTTCTGTGCCGGGGGCGGGCTGACCCGCTACTATCTGTCCGGCTGGCTCCATAATCTACTGGGACGCGGCTTTCCCTATGGCACCCTTGTGGCCAATGTCATCGGTGCATATTTCATCGGTCTGATCATGGAATTAAGCCTGCGCAGCACCCTGCTTTCAGCCACGTTGCGGATCGGCCTGACGGTTGGATTCATGGGGGGGCTGACCACCTTTTCCACCTTTAGCTATGAGACTTTCAAGCTGCTGGAGGAAGGGCAGTTTCTGATGGCCTTTGCCAATGTGCTGGCCAGTGTGGCGGTCTGCCTGCTCTGTACCTGGCTGGGGATTGTGACGGTTCGTTCGTTAGCGTAGCCGGTAGAGGATTAAACCTTAACGCAGAGGGGCATGAGCTGCATGAGTCGCAGATAAGGTCTTTAAAATATTTGGTAATCTCCTTTTTTGAAGTTCTCTGTGCCTTTGTACCTCTCTTTTTCTCTGCGTTACGTTTATTACAAGGAGATGATCAAATGTCCAAGCTGATT
>DAIQQT010000013.1:0-16794 GCA_036786685.1 Trichlorobacter sp. | reverse complement strand
GACATCAATCCGTGAGGGGCAGACCTGACTGCAGACCCCGCAGGAGACACACTTCTTCAGATCACGCTGCACTGCCAACGGCGAGGCCAGCGAAACCAGGCTTAACAGGGCACCATAGGGGCAGACAAAACGGCAGAACGGATTACGCAGCGGAATGGAGAGGGCCACCAGCAGCCCCACCACTGCCAGGGTAGTAACGGAAGGAGAGCGGAACAGCTGCAGCAGTTTGACATCTGATATGGCGTGGTAACCACTGCCCAGAAAACCCTGCAGCATCGGCAGGGACCAGGAAACTGCGCTGAACAGGAAAAAGGCCAGCAACAGGTATTTGATACTGCGCAACCCCAGATCAAGCCAGCGGGGGGGCAGCCAGTTGCGCTGCAGCTTGCTGAAACCCAGCTTCCAGAGCCATTCCGATACCGTACCCACCGGACAGATCCAGGAGCAGAAGGCCCGCCTGAGTAGCAGCGAGACCAGTATTATGGTGACAAATATCACCACCGCTGCCGGGTGGATCGGGTTAATACCGCCCCCCTTCAGCCAGGCTGCTGTACCGAACAGGCCGGAGATCGGCAGAAAGGCATCAACAGCAGCAGGACGGCCCACCATATCCAGCCCCTGCTGAACCGCCTGAATAAAGCGGTAAAATCTGAAGCCGATCAGCAGCGAGAGCCCCAGAAAGGCCAGCTGCACCAGCATCCGCAACGGTTGGACATAACGATCCGACATGGCGACCTCACAAAAAACAGGGGCGACGTAATTACGCCGCCCCGGAATATCACTCATCTACCATCGTTGCCGGTTATTCTGCAGTCACGGCCACATATCCGAAGCTGCCGTCCGGCCGCCGCAGCAACAGACGCACCACCTCACCCTTGGCAACCTTTGAGGCCAATGCCGCAAACCCTTCCAGGCTTTCAAGCGGCTGACCGTTAAACTCAATAATCAGGTCACCCCGCACCATGCCGGCATCTTCAGCAGAGGAGCCCGGTTTTACTTCAGACACCACCACTCCCTTGCCATCTTTCAGGCCAAGTTGACGGGCCAGTTCAGGGGTCAGTTCACGGGCACTGATACCGATGCTGGCAGTGGCCGGCTCCCCAAGTGGACCAAGCCCGGCCTGCTGGCCAACCACCACGGCCAGCTCAAGCCGCTTGGCCTTACGGTAAACCACGGCCTTAACCGACTTACCCACCGGTGTTGAGGCGATGACCTTGGGCAGATCAGTCTCTGCATCAACCGCCTTACCGTCAAACCTCACGATTACGTCTTCAACCTTGAAGCCGGCTTTTTCAGCAGGGGAATCCTTGAGTACATGGGTTATGATAGCGCCCTTGTCTGAAGAAAGACCCAACGACTTGGCAAGCTTGGGGGTCAGAGCGCCAAAGTTGACCCCCAGGTAGCCCCGCACCACCTTGCCGGTGGCCTTGAGTTGATCCGCAACGGTCTTGGCCATATTGATCGGAATCGCAAAGCCGATCCCCTGGCCATTGGCAATGATAGCGGTGTTGATGCCGATGACCTTGCCTTCACTGCTGAACAGCGGTCCACCGGAGTTACCGGGGTTGATGGAGGCATCGGTCTGGATATAGTCATCGTAGGGACCGCTGCCGATTACCCGGCCTTTGGCACTGACAATACCGGCGGTAACGGTATGGGCCAGACCAAACGGGTTACCGATGGCCATGACCCACTCGCCTACTTCCAGGGCATCACTGTTCCCCAGTTCTGCAAACGGCAGGGTTGCCTTGTCACTGATCTTGAGCAGGGCCACGTCAAGTTTGTCATCCAGCCCTTTCAGTTCTGCCTTGATCTCACGCCCATCGGACAACTTGACCATGATTTCATCGGCACCATTGACCACATGGTTGTTGGTCAGGATGAAACCATCGGCACTGATGATAAAGCCGGTGCCCATTCCCTGTTGCTTGCGGGGCTGCTGCGGCATCTGCTGGCCGAAAAACTGCCCGAACAGATCAGCGAACGGATCATTGCCCCTGAACTGGCTACCTGCTCTGGGTTTGATATGTTTGGTGGTACGGATGTTGACCACCGTAGGCTTCAGACGCTTGGACAGCTCAACAAAATCAGGACTGACCGGCTTTGCCTCGACCTGCCCCGTGGTCAGGACAAACAGGCTTGCAGCCGCCAGCATACAAAGCATTACCACATGTCTCAGTTTCATTCTGTAACCTCCATCATTGGTGCAAGACAGTTACTCTGCCTTGAGGGTATAGCCCTGACCGCGCACCGTATGAATCAGTTTCCGGTCAAAGCCCTTATCCACCTTTTTTCGCACATAATTGACGTATACATCGATAATATTTGTAAAGGATTCAAAAGAATGGTCCCAGACCTTTTCGGCGATCATGTTGCGGGTTACCACGGAACCGGCATTGCGCACCAGAAACTCCAGCAGACCGTATTCCTTGATGGTCAGCTCAATCTCTTTTTCACCACGCCAGACCTTACGGGTAATCGGGTCAATCCGCAGATCAGCCACCACCAGTTCGGCCCCGCGGTCACGACCGACCCGCCGTCCAAGTGCCCGTACCCTGGCCGACAGCTCGGCAAAGGCGAACGGCTTGGTCAGATAGTCATCAGAACCGGCATCCAGGCCGGCCACAATGTCATCGGTAGTGTCTCTGGCGGTCAGCATCAACACCGGCGCCAGCATCCCCTCCTGGCGCAGTTCCCGCACCACACTGAGCCCGTCCTTGCGGGGCAGCATCACATCAAGGATCAAGAGGTCATAGGACTCTGCCCGGGCCATTTGAACCGCTTCATCACCATCATGCACCGCATCAACCTGATACCCTTCTTCTTCAAGCCCCCGTTTTATGAAGGCTGCCACTTTTTTTTCATCTTCCACCACCAGAACCCGCATAACTCCCCCTTCCCGGAAAACCTCAATGGTCATTTATTCCGCAAACTGCCCCACCAGACGCCGCAGAATCTCTGAGGCCGATTCCTCGACTGACTTGCAGGTGACGTCGATAATCAGCCAGCCCGGATGTCTGCGATAGTACTGACGGCAAAAGGCGATCTCATCTTCAACCTTTTCATAATCGGCATAGCTGTTTTTCATACTCTGGCCCATATTTACCAGGCGGGAGGTACGGATCTCCACCAACCGCTTGGGACTGATCAACAGACCGACCACCTTGGCCGGATCAATTGCCTCCAGCTCCTCCGGTGGATCAATCCCCTTTACCAGCGGCACGTTGGCCACCTTGTAGCCCTTGTTGGCCAGATACATGGAAAGCGGTGTCTTGGATGAACGGGAGACCCCCACCAGCACCAGGTCAGCCTTGACCAGCCCACGGTTCTCCTGACCGTCATCATGCTTGACCGTAAAGTTGACCGCCTCCATCCGGCGGAAATAATCAGTGTCTATCTGGTGCAGAAGGCCGGGGGTGGATTGGGCTACCGTGCCCAGAAAAACAGAAAGACTGTGCAGCAGCGGGGAAAGCAGGTCAAAGGCCATCAGACCATGTTCTTCAGCAATGGTATGCACCGCAACCGCCAGGGATGAATCCACCAGGGTGTAGACCAGCAGACCTTCATCCGCTGTCACCGTGGCAACCGCCTGCTGCACCTCCTGCTGGTTGCAGACCTTTGCCAGACGGACAATCCGCACATCACTGCCACCGAACTGAGACAGGGCGGCACGAACAACCCGTTCAGCGGTTTCACCGGTGGAGTCGGACAGCACATAGATCTTTTTCATGGCCTGCTCCCGTTATTACCGATTATTACTTAATGGCTAATTTCTAATGAAAGCTAGTGAGCCACCACTGATTTGTCAAGGTTTTTTGTTGCCTGCATCCCTCTGTTCTGCTACGTTCTGGCCACTTTGGCGGGCTGCCGCCTATCAACCGCCTCTAAGGATGCTCCTCATGGCTGCAACATGGTACCAAGTCACCTGCGACGTTCCAGCCCCCCTTTCTGAAACCGTGGCTGATTTTCTTTCTGAACTGTCCGGTTGCGGTGTCTGCACGGAAAACCGGGATGTTGACAGCTTTTCACCGGACGATATCCCAGAACTGGCAACCGCCAGCATCACCTGTTACTTTACCCTGCCCTGCCAGATTGAACAGCAGCTGGCACAGATCACCGGCTTTCTTGCCACGTTGCCCGGTTATACACCGGCAGAGCCACCACGGGTATCCCTGCTGGGCGAAGAGGACTGGGCCAGCTCCTGGAAGGCGCACTTCAAACCGCTTGCCATCGGCCAGCGTCTGCTGATTACCCCTTCATGGGAAACAGGCCGTCAGGACGAAGGACGGGCCGTTATCGTACTTGACCCCGGCATGGCCTTCGGCACCGGCGGCCATGAGACCACCCGGCTCTGTCTGGAGTGCCTTGAAGGCCTGCTGGTACCGCCACCTGAACAGTTGGAACAGATCAAGATCCTGGACCTGGGAACCGGTTCCGGCATCCTGGCCATTGCTGCAGCCAAACTGGGGGCGCTGCAGATTGATGCCGTTGATATTGATCCCCAGGCGGTCATCGTTGCTGAAGAAAACTGTGCCCTGAACAACGTGGCAGAGCAGGTCAGCTGCAGTACTACCCCTCTTGAACAACTGGGAGACGGCTACCGGATCATCCTGGCCAATATCCTGGCAGAGGAGCTGGTCCGGATGGCCCCCGGCATTGTCAGCCGGATGGCTGCCGGTGGCAGCCTGATCCTCTCCGGTATTCTGGCAGAACGGGAAGAGCTGGTTCGCAACGGCTTTGATCCATTCCCGCTCAGTTTTGAGGCTTCACTGGCAGCAGGAGAATGGCGTTGTCTACATTACCGGAGGCTGCCATGAGCGGACGACGCCGTTTTATTGTCAGCTCCCGCAGCATCCGCGACGGCTATGCCTCCTACGACGGCCCTCAGCACCACCATATGGCCCGGGTGCTGCGGCTCAGGTCCGGTGACGAGGTGATGCTGATCGATGAGCAGGGCAGACGCCATCTGGGGGTGATCGACCAGGTGACCCAGGAATGGACCGCAGTGCGTCTGACCGAGACCCTTGAGGCATCCCAGTTTCCGGATGCCCCGGCCATCACCGTTATCCAGGGTCTACCCAAGGGAGAAAAAATAGAGCTGGTGCTGCAGAAGGGGACCGAACTGGGGGTGAGCGAGTTCTCCATCTTCAGGGCAGATCGCTCTGTACCCAAGCTGGCAGGAGACAAACTGCAGGCACGACAGGAACGCTGGAACCGGATTGTGGCTGAGGCAGCCCGGCAATCAGAACGGTTTGATCAGCCAACCGTTGCCTGGCATCCCTCTGCTGCCGCAGCCGCGGCCGGGGCAGCCAATGCAGAACTGAAGCTGCTGCTCTGGGAGCGTGGTGCGCCAACACCACTACGGGAACTGCTGGAGGGAATGCCCCGTCCGGCACGGATCGCCATAGCCATCGGCCCCGAAGGGGGCTTTGAGCCGGGCGAAGCAGAAGCGTTTTCGTTCTGGGGCTTTACGCCGGTTACCCTGGGAGAGCGGATTCTACGGACTGAAACTGCTGCCCTTGCCATGACCGCAATTGTGCAGTATAAGTGGGGAGATATTTAGAGCTGCTCCAAGGAGGGAACACCAGATGAGATGTCCGAAATGCGGTTACACCAGCTTTGAAAGCTACGATTCCTGCCGCAAATGTACTGCAGACCTGACGGAGTTCAAACAGAGCCATGGCATTACCGCCATGATTCTCCCCCCTTCGCTGCGGGCGGAAATGGCTGCCGGACTGGGCGTGGAAACCACCAAACAGGCCGCTTCTCCTGATACCAACAACGACATGTTCAGCTTTGACCTGCCCACGGAACAACAGCCAGCGGCAGCCCAGACTGCCCCGGCATCACCGTTTTCCTTTGACGACGCACCGGCAACCTCTTCCGCTGCTGCACCGGCAGCAAGCGCACCGGACCCCTTTGCCTCCCTGATGACCGAATCAGCACAACCGGCTGCTGCGCCTCCCCAGGGTCCTGCGCAAGGTTTTGAACTGAACAGCTTTTCCTGGGACGACACTCCGGCCTCCGGCACGGCAGGCAGCGCTGCAGCTGCCGATGGCAAAAAGGCTGAAGATGACGATTTCAACAGCCTTTTCGGGGACCTGAGCGATTCAGACAAAAAATAGCTGTTGTTTTCGCCATCATCGTTACTTTTCCGAGCGGGGTTTCCCCGCTCTTTTTTGCTTGTGATGGAGTGGTATTCCTGTGGCGCCGCGCGTACGCATCCTTTCAGAATCCCTTGCCAATAAAATAGCCGCCGGTGAGGTGGTTGAACGCCCTGCCTCAGTGGTCAAGGAGCTGCTGGAAAACGCTCTGGATGCCGGCGCAACCGACATCCGGCTGGAGATCAGCGCCGGTGGACGCCGCACGATCCGGGTCATCGACAACGGCCACGGCATGTCCCTGGAAGATGCCCTGCTGGCCCTGGAACGGCACGCCACCAGCAAGATCACCTCTGACCACGACCTTGAGGCGATTGCCACCCTGGGTTTCCGGGGTGAGGCACTGCCCTCCATCGCCTCAGTCTCCCGCTTGCGTCTTAAAACCCGTACCGGCGACAGCATTGAGGGGACCGAGATCGCCCTTGAAGGGGGAATTGTCCGCTCCGTTACTTCCTGCGGCATGGCGGTAGGGAGCGAGTTGACGGTTGAACAGCTCTTTTTCAACACCCCTGCCCGGCTGAAGTTCCTGCGCAGTGCCGAAACCGAGGCAGCCCATGTGGGGGATCTGATGGTCCGCATGGCCATTTCCCGCCCTGATCTCTCCTTCAGCTACCTGAATGATGGGCGGGAACAGCTGCGGGTCAGCCCGGCCAGCCTGCAGCAACGGCTGCAAAAACTGGTGGCCAAGGACGCCGCCCTGTTCCCGGTGGCAGGAGAAACCGCAGCCGCGCGCATCAGCGGCTTTCTGGCAGCACCATCAGCGGCCCGTTCAACCACCGCTGCCATGTTTACCTACATCAATGGCCGTTTTGTCAGGGACAAGGTCATCCAGCATGCCATCATGCAGGCCTTTCGCCCGATCCTTGAGAAGGGGCGCTACCCGCTGGTGGCACTGTTTATCGAACTTCCCCCGGATGAGGTTGACGTTAACGTCCATCCCACCAAGCATGAGGTCCGTTTCCGCCGCCAGAACCAGGTCCACGACACCATTCAGGGGGTGCTGGAGGAGGTGCTGCGTGAATCCCCCTGGCTGCAACGCCGTGAGGCTGTTCCAGCACCACCACAGCAGACTGCCGGTTCCCGGCCAACCCCGGACAGGCCCTACCAGTCCGGCATCCAACAGGCGCTG
Organism: Trichlorobacter sp.; assembly: GCA_036786685.1. Taxonomy (GTDB): domain Bacteria; phylum Desulfobacterota; class Desulfuromonadia; order Geobacterales; family Pseudopelobacteraceae; genus Trichlorobacter. The sequence goes on along the minus strand of DAIQQT010000013.1, from coordinate 9,504 downwards.
GACCGCTTCATGGCAGCCCCGCCTGCTGTGGCACCACGGGTCTCTGAACCGACCCCGGCATACCAGCCGCCCCAGGCAGAGCAGGCCAGCACCCCAACAGCAGCCTGCGGCTATTTCTCCAGCCTGGGCATTATTGGCCAGTTCCGCGCAGCCTACATTCTCTGTCAGACCGATGACCGGCTGGTGATTATTGACCAGCATGCGGCCTACGAGCGGGTCCGTTTTGAGCAGCTGAAGGCAGGGTTTGCAACTGGTGGCATAGAGTCCCAGCGCCTGCTGCTGCCGGATACCCTGGAGCTTTCCTTTAGCGAAGCGGATACAACCCGCCGCTACCTGGATATTCTGGAGCCGATGGGGTTTGAGCTGGAGGAATTTGGCGGCCAGACCTGGCGGATCAATGCTGTACCGCGGATTGTGGCAGAACAGGATCATTGCCGTCTGCTGCGCGACCTGTTGGCCGAGCTGGCTGAACAGGGCAGCAGTGCCAGCTTTGACCTGCTGCGGGATGACCTGCTGGCCAGGGTTGCCTGCCACAGTGTGGTGCGGGGCACACACCCCCTTGACCGCCGTCAGATGGAAGAGCTGCTGAAGGCGATGGATGCCACCGACTTCTCGGCCCACTGCCCCCATGGCCGACCGGTCTCCCATGAGATCCCCCTGCGGGAGCTGGAAAAGTTTTTTAACCGGACATGAAACCCCGGCTGCTTGTGATTGCAGGACCGACCGCCTCCGGAAAGTCCGCCCTGGCCCTTGATCTGGCTGAGCAGCTGAATGGCGAGATCATCTGTGTTGATTCCCTGACCGTCTATCGCGGCCTTGCAATCGGTAGCGCCAAGCCGACAGCGGAACAGCAACAGCGGGTCCCCCATCACCTGCTTGATATCCGTGAACCGACTGATCCGTTTACAGCCTCCGATTTCAGGACAGCTGCGGCGGCGGCAATTCATGAGATTGCCGGGCGGGGTAAACGTCCGATACTGGCCGGCGGCACTGGTCTGTACCTGCGCAGCCTGCTGCGGGGATTGAATAAGGCACCGGGCGAAGATCCGGTCCTGCGCGAGGCACTACGGGAACGGCTGGAACGTGAGGGAGGCGCAGTGTTGCTGGCGGAACTGGCCAAGGTAGACCCGGATACTGCACAACGGCTGCACCCCAACAATCGCAACCGTATCATCCGTGCCCTGGAGGTCTTTCAAACCAGCGGCATACCGCTGGCACAATTCCAGGCAGAGCACGGTTTTGCCGACAGTCCCTACCATGCGCTGCAGTTCTGCCTTGACCTGCCACGCCCGAAGCTGTACCAGCGGATTGATGAGCGGGTGGATGCCATGCTTGCCGCCGGTCTGGTGGCAGAGGTACAGGGATTGCTGCAATCAGGTGTACCGGCAGACTGCAAGCCGCTGCAGGCCATCGGCTACAAAGAGGTGGTGGCGTATCTGCAGGGCAACTACGATCAAACGGAGATGACACGGCTGATCAAGCGCAACACCCGACACTTTGCCAAACGCCAGTTAACCTGGTTCAGGGCTGAGCCGGAGATGCAGTGGGTTGCATATCCGGAAAACTCTGCTACTATCCATTCTGCTGCAGCCACGTTCTTCGCCTAAAGGAGAAAGAAGATTATGTCCAAAGCCCCCTTTAACATCCAGGACCAGTATCTGAATCAATCCCGTAAAGAGCGGGTCAAGGTGGCTGTCCGGATGATGTCCGGTGAGTCGCTTGAAGGCCACATCAAGTCGTTCGACAACTTTTCACTGCTCCTTGACGCCGGCGGCGACATCCTGATCTATAAACATGCCATAGCCACCATTACCTCGGTTGACGGCACCTTCCGCCTGCACCATCACCCCTGATCCCCATGATGGCGGGCCTCCCGCCATCTGCATACCAGCAGAGAAACCATTCAATGCACGGACTTTTGATAGAAACAGTTGAGCCCGGCTCTCCGGCAGATCGCGCCGGACTGCAACCGGGCCAGCAGCTGCTGGAAATTGACGGCACCCGGCTGCGGGACCTGATTGACTACAGCTGGCTGGCCAGTGATGAAGAGGCAGAGTTCACCGTGACAGCAGAAGACGGCACCATCCAGACCGTACTGCTGGAACCTGAACCGGGGGAACCACCCGGCCTGACCTTTGCCCCACCGGAACCGAAACGCTGCGGCAACAACTGCATCTTCTGCTTTGTGCATCAGCTGCCCAAAGGGCTGCGCCGTCCCCTGTATGTCAAGGATGAGGATTACCGGCTTTCATTCCTGCAGGGCACCTACGTCACCCTCAGCAATCTGAAGCCGACGGAGCTGCGCCGGATCATCAAACAACGCCTCTCGCCGCTCTATATCTCGGTTCATGCCGTTGACCCGACTGTACGTGAAAAGCTGCTGGGCAGAACCAATATCCCGCCGATTCTGGAACAGCTGAAAGAGCTGGCCAGGGCGAGGATAGAGCTGCACACCCAGGTGGTACTCTGCCCCGGTATCAATGACGGCGAGATCCTTGAACAGACCGTCACGGAGCTGGCAAATCTGTATCCGGCGGTTCGCTCTCTGGCCGTGGTACCGGTCGGCCTGACCGAACATCGTCAACGGCTGCCTGAACTTACCCCGGTTGACCGCAACTACGCGGCTGCGTTTCTGGACAGTTGGCTCCCCCGTATGCGGGCCGTTAACAAGCAGCTGGGTGACGCCTTTCTGCAACTGGCGGATGAGTTCTTCCTCAAGGCTGAGTACCCATTCCCGACACTTAAGGAGTACGGCTCCCTGCCCCAATGGGAAAACGGGGTGGGCATGGTGGCCTGGTTTTTAAAGGATGCTGCAGCGGTGTTAAAGCGGGCAAAACCACTCCCCCCCATCACGGCAACCGTGGTTACCGGTCAGTCAGCAATCGGTTTTGTCAGCAGCTTTCTGGCAGACCTGGGCGAGAAAACCGGCTGCGCCTTAACAGCAGCTGCCATCCCTAATCAGCTGTTTGGCAGCAGCGTTACCGTAACCGGACTGGTAAGTGGCAAAGACATTATAACTGAACTGCTGGATAAACCGTTGGGGCAGGCGCTGCTGATTCCTGAGGTCATGCTGAAAGAGGGTGAAGGCTGTTTTCTTGACAACCTGACACCGGCAGACCTCAGCCGTGAACTCGGGATAGCGGTCCTCCCCTTTGAGCCAACCCCGGCAGGTCTGTACAAGAGCCTGAAGGGCTTGCCCCCCAGGAAATTAAAGCTGACACACGGTACCGGCACTACACGCTGATTTCAGTTTTCATTCACTACGCAAAGGATCATCCGGTATGAAAAGAACCATCATCTGTCTGCTGAGTTTTACCGCCCTGCTGGCCGGCTGTTCACACACGGTCGAGGTGGCAAAATACCGGGAGACCGCCATGGATCAGGCGGTGGCAGAGATACTCCCGCCCCAGCATGTTATTGAGAAAAAACAGCCTAAAGTTGCCATTCTGCCGCTTGGAGAACCGTTTGAGTACAGCGGCCGCCTGAGCCCCGGCGCCCAGGAAGGCCTGACCCAGATCGCTTCAAAAGGCTGCGGCATGGAGGTTGTTGAACGTAGTCAGGCCCAGAAGCTTTTTGATGAGAAAAAATTCGTCTGGTCACTGGACATGGCTGCAGATTTTTCAGAAATAACCAGCATGGTCAGGGCATTGATTATGTTGTGCTCGGTTCCATAACCAACCCGGTGGCGCGGGCAGAATTTACACCAGGCAAGACCAGCTGTGACAGCAAAGGAAAATGCACGACCACCAAACCTTCGTGCGCAATCAAAGGAAGTGCCACCATCAACATTCGGGTCATAAACGCCTCAACCGGCTCTATTGCCCAGGCATTTGAACCGTTTAAAGGCAGTGTCAGCAACAGTACTGCTGCAGAAACAGCCCACGAGTGTCGGGTTCGCAACGCAACAGCGCTTATTAATCAAGCGGTAGCCAACGCGACAGGCAAAGCAAAACGACCCTTTATTGAAGCGTTTCCACGCTACGGCTATCTCTACAAAACCATGACCGGTCCCGATGGAACCCGCATTGCGTATGTCAATATCGGAAGACGGGACGGGGTTAAGGGGGGTGACGACGTTGAACTGCTCCGCTATATCAAAGAGGTTGACCGGGTACGCAAGACCGAACGGCTGACCACCCAGAAAATTGCCGATGTCACCATTGCCGATACTGATCTGCAGGAGGACCGCAGCATTATCATCATACCGGAGGAGTACTCCAGCCTGATCATGCCCGGACTGGCGGTTAAGACAAAGTACAACAGCAGCTTTTTCTGGTGATCTTCTGACCATCATGCACATCATGCAAAAGGGCCGGTGATCTCTCACCGGCCCTTCTTTGTTCAGCTCGTATAAAACATCTCTACTCTACCAGTTTCGCAGAGATGATGGTGATCGGCTCCAGGGGCACATCGCCATGACCGGCCTTGTTACCGGTCTTGACCTGACGGATCTCATCCACCACGTCCATCCCCTCAACCACCTGACCAAAGACGCAGTAACCGAAATCATCCTGACGCTTGCCCTTGTTATCCAGAAAAGCGTTATCAACGGTATTGATAAAGAACTGTGAGGTTGCTGAATCAACCAGTGCCGTACGGGCCATGGCCACGCTGCCACGTACGTTCTTCAGACCATTCTGCGCCTCATTTTTGATGGCAAACTTGGTCTTCTTAGGCTGCATATCCACATCCATACCGCCACCCTGAATCATGAAATCCTTGATCACACGGTGAAAAATCAGACCGTCATAGTAGCCGTCCTTGACATAGCCCAGAAAGTTTTTAACGGTGATTGGTGCCTTTTCCTTATTCAACTCAAGGGTGATGTTTCCCTTACTGGTTTCCAGCACTACGCGGGGATTTGTTTCATCTGCCATGTTCGCCTCCTGCCACCGTTCAAGCCGGTTGCTGTATATTTTTTTGATCGCTTTGTATATCACACCTGAAGCGACCGGAAAAGCCAATTTGACTCTTTGACAGGATTGTCAGCTTTCGCTACCCTGTCCTGCATGCGTAGCCTCGAAAACACCATCATCCGCCTCCTGAAACAGAAACCGTTCTACGGACACCTGCTGCTGCAACTGCGGCGTGTCCCCCTGCAAGGCCGCGACCGCTCCGTTGCCATAACCGTCCGGGACGGCATCCCGATCCTGTCGGTTAACGACGCATCGTTCAGCAGCTTTACCCCACCGGAACAGGAAGCGTTGCTGGAGCATCTGCTGAAGCACCTGATCCACCTGCATCCGCTACGCCGACGGGAACGGACCCCCCACGACTGGGATGTGGCCTGTGATCTGGCCATCAACCCGGGTATTGACGGCCTGCCAGGCGGGGCTCTGTATCCCCGAAACTTCAGGATGGAAACAGGTCTGTCTGCCGAGGAATACTACGACCTGATTGTGCCCCCCTTTGATATGGGCAATGCAGAAGGCAGCGGCGCTGGCAGGGCAGAACAGGCCGGCAGCGGGATTGATGGCGCCGGTTCAGCTCAGGAGCTGAACAGTGCCGAGACCATTGACGATCACGAGGCCTGGCAGGATAGCGACAGCACGCCGCTGACCCTTGCGGAAGAGATGTTGCGCAGCATGGTGCAGGATGCCCTGCGGGGCAGCGATGGTGAGACACCGGCAGATATCCGGGCGGTGGTGGATGCACTGCTGCATCCGGCGCCGATCCCCTGGCGCCAGATTTTACGCCAGTTTATCGCTACTGCCGGACGAACCGGCCACAGCAGCACCTGGATGCGGGAACACCGGCGTTTTTCCCATCAGACGCCGGGGGTACGCAAACGGCGTAAACTGAACCTGCTGGTGGGGATTGATGTCAGTGACTCCACCAACATCGTGGCACTACGGGAGGCCTTTGCAGCAGAACTGCTCAATCTGGCACGGGGTCGGGACTGCAGCATCACAGTGCTGTACGCCAACAGCCGGATTCAACAGGTTGAGACCTTCAGCAACGCCTCATTTGTTGCCCAACGATATGATGGAGGCGGGTTTACTGACCTGCGTCCGGTCTTTGAGTATGCACAAACCATGCACCCCCTGCCGGCAGCAATCATCTACCTGACTGACGGTATCGGCCCGGTACCGGAGCAGATGACCTTTCCTACCCTGTGGGTGCTGACGCAGGAGGGGGAAAAACCGGCCCCCTGGGGGGTGGAGTTGCGGCTCACGGTATAATGAGCTTTCCTCTCTCTTTCCGTACGAACCCATCCTTCACCATTCCCTCCAGAATCCGCTCAAACCGTTCTGCCTCCGCATCCAGCTGTTTTTGCATGGCACGGACAGTCATCCCGCCAGACTCCAGCAGCAACCGCAGCACCGCACCCCGGATCTGACGGTCTGAACCTTCAAACCTGCTTTGCACCGTATGGTGGCGGCTGCGCCGCGATGGATTGGTGAAGCGGCGCTTCAGGTCACTGCCGTAGTCCATCAGGGCATTGTACCAGTTGCGGGGGTTGGCCTGATCCAGCACCGCCTCTGCAATCGGCAGCAGCTGCTTGTCGGCGATTCCTTCCTGATCTTCAAAGAAGAAATGCAACAGTACAGCCCGGATGTTGGTTTCAAGAAAGATCTGAGGACGATTAAAAGCAAAGGAGGTTATAGCTCCGGCAGTGTAGGGACCGATACCGGGCAACTGCTGTAACCGAACAGGATCATCCGGGATACTGCCGCTCCACTCATCCACAATCATCCTGGCTGCCCGCTGCAGGTTCAGGGCGCGACGGTTGTATCCCAACCCCTGCCAGGCTGCCAGCAGTTCAGGGACCGGGGCTTCAGCAAGGGTTTGCGGATCAGGAAACCGTTGCATAAAAACAGTAAATTTGGGAATCACCCGATCTACCTGGGTCTGCTGCAGCATTACCTCTGAAACCAGCACCCGGTAGGGATCAGTGCCTTCCCGCCAGGGCAGGTCACGACGATGTGCAGCAAAATAGCGGTACACAAGCCTCTGTAACAATTCCACCGCCTCTGCAGTTACCCCGTGCGTATGGACGTACCGTTTCAGCTCAGATTCTGCAGCGGTATCTGCAGCCACTGGCCAGAGCTGCATCTCATGCTTGCAGTCAGACACGGCTTTCAGGTAGGCTGCTTGCAACTGTTCTATTTGAGGGGATGACATATGGAGACACCTTTACCACCGATGACCGCTGATTCGGTCCGTGAGCTATTGGAGGCTGCCGGGGCACAGGTCATGGCCCGTTCTGGCCGTTCTGAACACTACAGCGCCCCACGGGAATTTTCCTTTGAGGCCAAGGCGATCTTTCCCAATGGCATGGGACTACACATTGTTGCCCGCCAGTTCAACTACCGCGATCCCTGGGAGGCAACCGGCCGCGTTAATGATCTGGTGGATGTCATGCTGCTGAGAGACGGAGCATTAACCCCGCTTCCCAAAGGGTATCCCTTCTTTCAGGGGATCGACGAAGAATGCGGGGTTGACGCAACCGTCCTTAAAGAGATCATTTCATGTGTCAGCGGGGTAAATGTTAAACTGTATGAGCTGCAGAAAATCACCGGTGATCTGGACTAAGCAGCATAAAGCAAGGGGCACCTGTTGCCAGGCGCCCCTTCTGTATCTGCAATAAAAAATGGCGTTATCCGCGATGTTTTTCGCTGAACCCCTTGAAACCACCCTGCGGCTGCGGAATCGGCTTCCGTTTGGGCTCTGTCATCTCCCACACCACCTTTGACAGTGATTTCTCCACCGGAAACAGGGCCAGGGCAAACAGAAACAGGAGCAGGAAGACTCCGAAGAAGCATGCCAGCATGATTACCACAACCATAACTGCTTCTAGAAACAACGGCATGGGCTTCCTCCTGTTCTGATTCAAGCTGTGTTTATATTAGCACACAATCACGCCAGTTTCCAATCAGGCTTTTAAATCAGGCAAACCATCCGACTATTTATCAGCAACAAGCTGCTGCCGCCGTTCTTCCTTAAGCATATCCAGCGCAACAAGCGCAACCCCGACACAGATCAGGGAATCAGCCACATTAAAGGCCGGCCAGTGGTGGGTCTTCCAGTAGACATCCAGAAAGTCTATCACTTCTCCCATTCGTACCCGGTCAATCAGATTGCCGATGGCACCGGAAAAGATCATGGCCAGGGCGGACTGGGCCAGCCTCTGATCGTCACGCATCTTCTTCAGGGCCACGATGATTACAACCGCAGCCACCAGTGTGACCCCGATAAAAAACGGCAGCCGCCAGGAGACGTTGGAGAGGAAGCTGAAGGCAGCACCCCGGTTACGCAGGTAAGTAAAACTGAACAGACCGTCAATCACCGGGATAGACTGATGCAGAGCCATGACCCGGTCCACATACAGCTTGGTGGCTTGATCAACCACAAGGCCGACAATCGCAATAATGGAAAAGATCCCCCAACGGTTCATGCTACACCACCGCTGCCGTACATTTCGGGCAGATGGTGGGGTGTTCTGCATTGCCGCCCAGCTCTTCACTGTAGCACCAGCAACGTTCACACTTCTCACCCGGTGCCTTTTCCACCAGCACCTTCAAACCCTCAACAACCGTGCCTTCATAGGCATCGCCAGACAACTCTTCAACAAGGTCCAGACGGGAGACAATGCAGATCGCCCGCAGCTTATCCAGATAATCGTTCATAAAGGCGATGGTTTCCGCCGGGGCGGACAGCCTGACCGCCGCATCCAGGGGATGGCCGATCACCTTTTCCACCCGCTTCAGTTCCAGCGCCTTAAGCACATCTGCCCGCACATCAAACAGCCGGGCCCAGTTAGCGGCCAGCGCTTCATCCTTGCGTTCCGGCGCCGGTTTCGGGAAGGCTGCCAAATGGACGCTGGCCTCCCGCTCACCCGGCAGGAACTGCCAGATCTCATCAGCGGTAAAGGAGATCAACGGTGCCAGCAGACGGGTCAGGGTATCGGTGATCAGATACATGGCGGTCTGGCTGCTGCGACGTTCATGGGCATCCTTGCGGCTGGTGTAGAGGCGGTCCTTGAGGATATCCAGATACAGGGCGCTCAGCTCTACGGTACAGAAGGAGTTGATCGCCTGATAGATTACATGGAATTCAAACTCCGTATAGGCAGCCAGCACCCGCTCCTTGAGCAGTTCAAGGTGATGCAGGGCCAGGCGGTCAATCGGCATCATCTCGGCGAAGGCTACGCTATCGGCAGCCGGATTAAAGTCATTCAGGTTGCCCAACATGAAGCGACAGGTGTTACGAATCCGGCGGTACGCCTCAGCCACCCGATTCAGAATTTCTTCAGAGATCCGGTTGTCATCGCGGTAATCCTGGGCTGAGCACCAGAGCCGCAACACATCAGCCCCGAACTTCTTGATTACATCCTCAGGCGCCACCACGTTCCCCATGGACTTACTCATCTTGCGTCCCTGACCATCCAGCACGAAACCGTGGGTCAGCACCGATTTGTAGGGGGCAACGCCACGGGTACCAACTGACTCAAGCAGGGAGGAGTGGAACCAGCCGCGATGCTGGTCACTGCCCTCCAGATAG
>DAIQQT010000380.1:0-2989 GCA_036786685.1 Trichlorobacter sp. | reverse complement strand
GTCGCACGGATTCTGATGGTACTGGTTGTGGTGCTGATCGCATGGTAAATTATCGGCAAGATCGACATCATCGTCAACGCCTCCGGCAAGATCATCCCCAGTTCACGGACCAAAACCATCGCTTCGGTTGATGTGGCCAGTGGTGTCAAGCTCCATGTCATAGAAGGACAGCAGGTAAAAGCTGGGGATCTTCTGATTGAACTGGATACCAGCGCTCCCGATGCGGAGCATGACAAGGCTACCGGAGACCGGAACATGGCGATGCTGCAGGTTGCCCGTTCAAAGGCTCTGATTGCTGCCATCGATACCGACAGGCCTCCCCGTCTGCCAAACCTGCCCGGCGTGCCTGCTGACAAATGGGAAGCCGAACAACGACACCTTGAAGGTCAGTACCGTGACTTCAGCGCCAAACTGAAACGGATTGAGGGGGACATTGCCCGGTATGCCAAGGAGCTTCCCCTGGCCACCCAGCGGGCCCATGACTATAAAGAACTGCTCAACAATCACGACGTATCACACCACGCCTGGCTGGAAAAGGAACAGGCCCGTCTCGACCTGGAAGGGCAACTGGCTGATGCCCGCAACCAACGTACCGCCCTTATCACCGAGACCAAACGCATGGCCCACGAAGCAGTTACCGATGGTATCAAAACAGCCTCCTCATCCCATCAAGATGCGATCCGTTCCGCAGCCCACAGCAAACTGCTCAAGCTGGTTGCACCGGTGGACGGCACCGTACAGCAGCTTACCGTGCATACCATCGGCGGCGTGGTACCGGCTGCCCAGCCGCTGATGCAGATTGTTCCAAAGGAAAAGGCTGTTGAGGTTGAAGCGTTCATGGATAACAAGGATGTGGGCTTTGTTCAGGAAGGACAGACAGCTGCAGTCAAGATCGATGCCTTTGAATACACCAAATACGGCACCATCCCTGGAAAGGTCACCCATGTTTCCCGTGATGCCATTCAGGATGAGAAGAGGGGGTTGCTTTACTCCACCAGGATCACCCTTGCCCAGTCAACGATTCTGGTCAATGGACGCAACATGCCGCTCTCCGCAGGAATGTCAGTCAATGTAGAGATCAAGACCGGCGACAGACGGATCATTGAGTACGTGCTCAGTCCGGTGCTGCGGCATAAACGGGAAAGCCTGCATGAACGCTGAGCCAGTCTTGTCATTATCTTTGAAGCGTAACCGGTTCGGCAGCCGACTATGCTGCCTTATCCTGTGCGTCTGCAGCATCTGTATCCTGTTGCGGCCTGCCGCTGCCTTTGATCTGGTTGCTCCATTCAAGGATCCGCTCAAGTCCTCCCCAGACGAGTTGCAGAATGGCACGGTGCTGCCAGGCGACACAGTACCGGTGACCTGCTCTGTTGACCGGGATTTCAGGGCGCCACTGACTTTGGAAACTGCCGTTGATGCTGCCTTGTGCAACAATCCCCGCATCAAAAGTACCTGGGCCGCCATCAAAGTACAGGCCGGAGCGGTGGGTGAAGCGCGAGCCGCCTATCTGCCCACGGTTTCCGGCACGGTTACCGGCATGCACAGCAGTACACGCTACGTCAGCTCAAACAGCAGTTCAACAACGGACGGCTTTACCCTGTACGGTGCAGCCAACTGGCGCCTGTTAGACTTTGGTGGGAGGGGAGCCAACAGAATGGCGGCAGATCAGCTATTAACTGCAGCCCTGGCCAGCCACCATGCGACATTGCAAAAAACACTGGCCAATGTCGTGCAGGCATATTTTGATGCACAAACCGCCAAGGCAGCCTATGGGGCAAAGGAGATAAGCGAAGCTATTGCCTTGCAGACCCTCGAAACAGCCCGCAGGCGGGAAGAGAAAGGGGCCGGTGCGGTCAGCGATACACTCCAGGCCGCCACCGCCCATAGCCGTGCCCGGCTTGAGAAGAGCAGAGCCCAGGGCAATTACCGGAAATCCCTTTCCCTGCTGGTCTTTGCCATGGGTATTCCGGCCCATACTACCATCTCACTGGCAGACGACCTGTATGATACCCGCAGTCCCGACTCCAGGGAACTTGAAGCCTGGCTGGAGGAGACGCGTAAGCAGCATCCGGCCATTACGGCTGCCAAGGCGCAACTGGATGCAGCTAGAAACAAGGTGGAATCTGCACGTTCCGAAGGACTGCCTACGCTTGACCTCACGGCAAACTACTACCAGAACGGCTATCCGGGTCAAGGGCTGCAGCCGACTCAGACTCAGACCTATACCGTTGGACTGGCGCTCACCGTGCCGCTGTTCGAGGGATTTTCTCGTACCTACAAGATCCGTGGTGCCACAGCCCAGGCCGAGCAGCGCGTGGCAGAGTTACAGGAAGCGGAACAGAATATCCTGACGGAAGTGGTTAAGGCATATGCCGATGTGACGGCTTCATTGCAGAACCCGCAGGCGTCAGACAGTCTGTTGCAAACGGCCAAAGCCGCCTTGGCCAGTTCGCAGCGAAAGTTCGACAAGGGGGCCGCTGATGTCCTGGAGATGCTGAACGCCCAATCAGCCCTGGCCGATGCCGGTCAGGAGCGGATCCGCTGTCTGTCGGAGTGGCGTGAAGCCAAGCTGCGGCTGATGGCCAATGCCGGCAGGTTGGGAAGGACAGCGATAGTTTCAGGAGGAACAAGCAAATGAAGTTTAGAGAGAATGCGAAACACCTGGTTCTCATTTGGAGCTGTTTGCTTGTACAGTTCAATATATTTCTCTGTTGCGTCCTGCAGCCTATGATGCATCGACAGTAAACAAGGCGTTTTACAAGATGCGGGACAGGAGCGGCGCAAGATTTTCAAAGCATTTCTTTGTGAATATTAAAGTCCATTCAGTGTGTTAAGTTAGTGGCATGGCAATAGATTGCGCTTTTTAGTGCGAATGTTGGGTTTACCCCAACTTGACCAGTTTGAAGACGCCGGCTGCAAATCTGCATATCATTGATATCAGCACCCATGTGCTGCAGTGTTATGTGGAGCAGATCAATTCAAAAGTTTG
>DAIQQT010000379.1:0-3008 GCA_036786685.1 Trichlorobacter sp. | reverse complement strand
AGCAGGAACTGAAACAGCTGCTGGCCAGCCTTGCCCCGCAGTTCCCACCCGATACCCGTCTGACTACGGATCTGCAGCCGCTTCCCGCACTTGTCTGTCGGGTGCCATTGGTACTGCAGGCCTTTGCCAATATTCTGGATAATGCCATCAAATCACGCAGCGACGGGCTTGATCTGAGGGTTTCTGCAACCCAGGATGCTGGTCAGATTGTGGTTACCATAACGGATAATGGCTGCGGAATTCCGCAGGAGCAGCTCTCCCGTGTCTTTGAACCGTTTTTTACCACCCGTCCGGTTGGCAAAGGCAGTGGTATGGGGTTGACCGTGGCCCGGGAGGCGATTCTTGGCGCAGGGGGCAGCATTGAGCTTGAATCGGTGGCAGGGCAGGGCACCACCTGCAGGGTGCAGCTGCCATACGGCTCACCAGCTTGTACAGCTGCCTGATCATTACTTTTTAAGAAAGCAGGTATGTCATGAAGAACTGCTTGATCTCTTTGGTAACAGCCCCTGCTACTTCGATGCGGCAGCTGTCAGTATGCCTTTTTCTGGCTTGTATGCTGCTGTTTTCTATGGTTGTTTGTGCACCTGCAGAATCCCCAAAAGAAATTAAAATAGCGGTTCTTGCCCTGCGTGGTGATGCTGTTGCTCTTAAGTCTTGGAGTGCAACCGCTGATTATCTTGCCAAAAAAATTCCCGGTACCACGTTCCGTATCATCCCCTACGATTTCAAGACCATCGGTCCTGCTGCCCAGCGCGGTGACTTTAACTTTGTGATCGCCAATTCCTCCATGTATGTCGAACTTGAGGCGTTGTACGGTGTAACCCGGATCGCCACGTTGCAGGGTCTTAGCCCGGGACGTACCTCCACACTGTTTGGCGGTGCGATTTTCTGCCGAAGTGATCGCAATGATATTACGACCCTATCCGACATCAAGGGCAAAGCTTTTGGTGCAGTTGAACAGAATTCCTTTGGGGGCTGGCGTATGGCCTGGCGGGAGCTTCATGGCGCCGGGATCGACCCTTACCATGATTTCAGCCAACTGGAGTTTGTCGGTACCCACGATGGTGTCGTGCAAGCGGTGCAGGAGCGCAGAATTGATGTCGGCACCGCCCGTTCCGGCATTCTTGAGGAGATGGCCAAGGAGGGCAAGATCAAGCTGGCTGACTTCAAGATCATCCATCAGCAGTATAATGATCAGTTCAACCTGTTACACAGCACACGCCTGTACCCGGAATGGCCCTTTGCCCGCTTGCGGCAGACCAATGACAAACTGGCGCAGCAGGTTTCTATTGCCCTGTTAAGTATGCAGCCACAAGATGAAGCAGCCCGAAAGGCCGGGATTTATGGCTGGACCACCCCCCACGACTACAATGACGTCCATGAACTGTTCAAAGAGCTGAAGATCGGGCCGTACAAGGATTACGGCATGATCACCCTGGCAATGGTGTTGCAGAAATACCTCTATCCGATTGTCGGCGGTCTGGTGTTTGTGCTGCTGCTGGTGTTATTTGCCGTGTTCATGCTGCGGCTGAATGATCGCCTGAACCGCACGAATCAGGAGCTGGAACAGGCTCACCGTGACCTGAAGGAGGTCCAGTCCAGGATACTGCAGAATGAGAAAATGGCATCCATTGGACAGCTGGCAGCCGGGGTTGCCCATGAGATCAATAATCCAAACGGTTTTATCCTGAGCAACCTGCATGCTATGCACAAATATCTGGTTAAAATAAAAGAGTTTATCTCCTTTCAGGATGCAACTCTTTCCTCTGTTACAACGGATATACATGACCAGATCCAGCAAAAAAAACGTAGCCTTAAAATAGATTTTGCCCTTGAAGATATGGAGGCTCTTGTTCAGGAATCCCGTGAAGGTGCAGAGCGGATCAGAAATATCGTTAAGGATCTGAAGGATTTTTCACATCTTGACCAGGCTGCATTGGTGCAGGCTGATATCAACGCCTGCATTGAAAATACCCTGGCTATGGTCTGGAACGAGCTTAATTTTAAGGGGAAACTGGTAAAAGAGCTGGGCGCACTTCCCAAAGTGGACTGTAATCCTGGCCAGATCAATCAAGTGCTGACGAATCTGTTACTTAATGCCGCCCAGGCTGTTGAAGATGGGGGAGCGGTCAGCATTAAAACCTGGGCAGAACAGAACTCAGTCTGTGTTGCCATCAGCGATACCGGCCCCGGCATTCCTATTGAGATCCGGGGGCGCCTGTTTGAACCGTTTTTTACCACCAAGGATGTGGGTAAGGGGGCTGGCCTGGGACTGAGCATCGCCTACGACATTGTCAAAAAGCACAATGGCGAGATTACAGTTGTCAGCGAAATGGGCAAGGGAAGCTGTTTTACGGTACGGTTGCCGGTGAGTGAATCCTGACGTTGTTTGAGGGATAAAGCCATGAAGGATCGAACTCAGGAAATACTGCGTGTTGCGGTGGTGTTGCTGCTGTTTGTTATAGTGATGCCGACACTGGCCCTGGCTCAGTACGACCTGAAGCTGACCCCGGAGGAGCAACAATGGCTGAAGGCCCATCCCAGGATCAGGATCGGTATGATGGAGGCCTGGCCGCCGCTTAACTTTGTGGATAAGACCGGTAGGCCGCAGGGGATCGGGGTGGATTATGTGGCTGCCCTGAACAAACGCCTGAATAATGCTATCGAGCTGGTACCGGGGCCGTTCAAGCAAAATCTGGAGCTGACGCTGCAGGGGCAGTTGGACGGGATCATGGATATCACCCAACGTCCTGAACGGGAGGCCCGGTTTTTCTTTACCCGGCCCTACATCGTGATTCCCCATGTGCTGGTGGGGCGCAAGGGTGGCAGCTATTACACCCGTGAGGCAGAGCTGGGAGGTAAGATTGTCGCACTTGAGCGTGGTTTTCGTAATGTGATCTATTTTAAGGAGCAGTACCCGTCTGTAGTGCTGCGGGAGTACGACTCCACCGCCGCTGCCCTGGATGCGGTCAGCCGGGGAGAGGCTGATGCCTATGCCGGTAACCGGG
>DAIQQT010000378.1:0-3020 GCA_036786685.1 Trichlorobacter sp. | reverse complement strand
ATCGGTGCCGTCACACCCCTGCTGATTGCCTGCTGCAAAAAACTTCTGCCATCCATGCCTGGCATCCTGATATCACAGAGGATGTAGTCGTACACCTGGCGTTCCAGCCTGACAAGCGCCTCAGCGCCTCCGACAGCAGTATCGGTCTGATAGCCTTGCTTACCAAGCATGACCGACAGCATGTGCCGCAGGTTTTCATCGTCATCGATGATCAGAATCTGTGGCTGTTTCATGGGTCTGTTGCCTCGCTTCCCAAAGGTCGTAACGGCAGGTGGATGGTAAAACAACTGCCCTGACCCGGCTGGCTGACAACGGTTATCCTGCCACCAAATCCCTCAATAATCCGGGCAGAAATTGCCAGCCCGAGACCGGTGCCGCGCCCTGGTTCCTTGGTGGTAAAAACGGATCAAACAATTTGCCGACATGTTCTGCCGGAATACCGGCACCACTGTCTCTGATTGCGATCAGATGCGATAACGATGCCTGGTCGTGCCGGACAGCAAGTTGTAATTCCCCACCATGGGGCATGGCATCGATGGCATTGATCAGCAGGTTGATCAGCACCTGTTGCAGCTGATGGGGATCAAGGATTACCGGTTCCAGTCCCTGTTGAACTGTCAGGGCGGCCTTGATGTTTTTCAAAAGCCCCTGGTGCTGCAGCAACTCGACCGTACTCCGTACCAGCGCCACCAGGTCGGTCGGTTCAGCACTGACTTGCTTGGGGCGGGCATATTCCAGCAGCCCCTTGACAATCCGGTCGATTCTGGTGCAGCCATCCTGGATGCGCCGCAGGTAATCGGCCTGGACAGGGTGCTGTTCAAGCTCCTGAGTCAATATCTCAACATACCCCATGATTGATGCCAGCGGTGTACCAATCTCGTGGGCCGTGCCGGCTGCCAGCAGCCCCACGGAGGCCATCTTTTCAGAGCGGGTTGTCTCTTCACGTGCCTGCTGCAGATCGCTATTAACCTGTTCCAGAGTTGCTACATGGGAAGTTACTTCCTGTTGTTTCTGAGCCAGGGTGCAGGACATGGCATTGAACGATTCCGCAAGATCAGCCAGTTCACGCGGTCCACTGACCGACAGCTGATGCCCGTACACGCCACCGGTGATTTTCTCGGTTGCGACCAGCAACCGATTCACCGGCCGCACCACAATCCGGGACAGAATGAACGCTCCCAATCCCAGTAGCAGGATAAAATCAAGGATGAAGTAGGTGACCAGCAGCTGGCGGGTACGCTGAATCCTCTGCTGTTCATCGGCCAGTGAAAGCACAAGTCCCGCACGCCCCACCACCGTACCGTTCCGCAGCACCTGGGCACTGCGGATCAGTATGCCATCACGGGGCAACAGCAGACCTTCCTCCGGCTGGCGACCGGTCAGGGTTAGCGGTTGATACAGATCGCTCCCCTCTCTGCCCGCGGTGTAAATGATCTTGCCACCGCTGTCCAGCAGGCTCAGACGGACAAAGGAACGTTCCTCGGCAAGTTTGGACGCATAGATCGCTGCCGGGGCATCAATCGGCAGCATTGATTCAGGGAAGCGCGGAAGTTCATCAGGAAGCTGGTTAACAAAGGTGGCCAACAGCATCCGGCCATGATCTGCCTTCTGGCTGTAGAGGTCGTTTTCGGCGGTCTTAAACGCCAGCAGGCTGAACAACAGCCACGTCAGTATCAGCAGACAGGCCAGTGAAGCCAGGATGGAAAACGTCAGGCCGGGACGCATGGTACGCATCGGTCATCTCCCGAGATGCAAATACCAGTTGATAAGCTGCGGCCCGTAAAAAAGGTACAGTATCGCGCCAAGCGCCAGATAGGGGCCAAACGGAATGGCAAGATGTCGATCTTTGCCCTGCAGGGCCATCAGGGTAAGACCGATCACAGAACCAAGTAGCGAAGAAACAAAGATGATGAACGGCACCGCTGCCAATCCAAGAAAGGCACCCAGCATGGCCAGCAGCTTTGCGTCACCCCCCCCCATCCCTTCGCGTCCGGTCAGCCAGAGATAGCCGTAGAACACCAAAGCCAGGCTCCCCCAACCGACAACAGCCCCCGATACTGACGAGAACCAACCCGGTTGCGGAAGGAAAAAGGAGGCAAGTACCCCGATGCCGATGCCGGGCAGGGAGATCTCATCAGGAATGATCTGATGGTCAAGATCAATGAAGGTCACCACGATCAGCGCCGCAACCAGCAGAAAGTATATGGCAAACGAGCGGGTGGGGCCAAAACGCAGGAACAACAGCAGAGTCAGGACAGCGGTCAGCAGTTCAATCAGGGGAT
Source organism: Trichlorobacter sp. (assembly GCA_036786685.1). Lineage (GTDB taxonomy): Bacteria > Desulfobacterota > Desulfuromonadia > Geobacterales > Pseudopelobacteraceae > Trichlorobacter. Next base: position 738 of record DAIQQT010000378.1, on the reverse strand, counting down.
AGCGAATGGAAAACGATGCGCCGCAGGTGCGGCAGCGTCCACGCAGTAGCAGCCAGCTCAGGATCGGAATATTGTCGAACCAGCGCACCCCGGCACCGCATGACATGCAACGCGAGCCAGGCGAGACAATCGACTGTTCAAGGGGCAAACGATAGATACAGACATTGAGAAACGAGCCGGTAACCGCCCCCAGCAGAAACACGCAGACCGCCATGAACTGGGTCGGTGTCATGCTCACTCTTCGCCGAATCCGTCCCTGATCAGCGTGCCGATGGTCTGCATCGCTTCATCTTCATCGGGACCTTCAACGGTCAGACGGATGTTGGTTCCCTTCGCCGCAGCCAGCATCATGATGCCCATAATACTCTTGCCGTTTACCTCAACCGTTTCGCGGGCCAGTTTGACCTCTGAAGCAAATTTGCTGGCAGTCTTGACAAAGAGTGCCGAAGCCCGGGCATGCAGCCCCAGTTTGTTGACGATTTCAAACTCCTGCTGTTGCATGATACACCTGTTCTATTTCAGTAGTTCTCCTGCAATGATAACACTTTCACGGCCGCAACGCAGCAGCGAGGCACACAGGTCCGGAAATGGCATCCGTTCGCGGCGCGAAAAATACTCAACCAGCATCGGCAGGTTCACACCGGTTATCACCTCTACCCTGCCTTCCTGCAGAAACGACATGGCCGCATTGGAAGGTGTGCCGCCAAACATATCAGTCATTATGATCACACCGTCCCC
>DAIQQT010000377.1:0-3025 GCA_036786685.1 Trichlorobacter sp. | reverse complement strand
CAATATGGAGGTGCAGCTATGTCATTTGCCCTGTCAAAATCACAATTTAAGCCCCATTCGTTGGATTACTTCCGCCGTGTAGAGCAGGGCGGCGAGGAGATCATCATTACCGACCATGGACGTCCGGTGCTGAAGGTGGTGCCCTACGTGGCTGACCCAGAAGAGGCTTTTCGCGGTCTGCGCAACACGGTACTGCGCTATGATGACCCGTGCGAGCCGGTGGGAGCTGATGAATGGGAAGTCCTGAAGTGATCGTACTGGATACACATGCCTTGATCTGGTGGGTTAATGATCCTGGTCAGTTAAGTAAAACTGCTCAGGCTGTAATTGAAGAGGCCCGTAAGGACAAAGTCCTGTATGTCTCCTGCATCAGTTCTTGGGAGATCGCCCTGCTGGTGCAGCGTAACCGGTTGCAACTGGCCCTGGACGTGCGCGACTGGCTGGCCCGTTGCGAGGCGTTGCCGTTTGTCACCTTTTTGCCGGTTACCACAGCTATTGCCGTTGAGTCAACCCGTCTGCCCGACTTCCCTCACGCCGATCCGGCTGATCGCATTATAGTAGCCACCGCCCTGTCGCTAGGGGCAAAGCTGATTACCAAGGATGAAAAGATACATCAGTATCGTAATCTGCAGTCAATCTGGTAAATCCGACCTGTCATTTCAAGCAGTGGCAACGGGGTCAGGCCTTGATGTTGTTTGGCACTGTGTAAGCTATGGCACGTAAACCACGCATGCATGGGCCGGAAGCAACCTGCCATCTTATTCTTCGCGGTAACACACGACTGAATCCAATGATGCCGCTCGACTAATGCCACCGTTACCTGCCCGCCGTGTACTACGTCGCTCGTCCGGTGCCGTGTTGCGCCAGGTATACCCGATACTTCACCCAATAACACCCAATGTCTGTCTGGGGAAAGTCTAATGAAGCATGGGGACGTTCTTCGTAGAGCTATTGAAATAAAATTACACATTGAATTTTTAAAAGCAAAACTGCAAGATCTGGCCCATGATGATCAAACGACAAGCAGAAGAGCTGGCGCGTGCTTTGGCGCGGGGCTTCCCGATGCTGGCTATTACCGGTCTGCGTCAGTCGGGCAAGACCACGTTGACGCGATAATGTTGGCCACGAGGTGGCTGTGGTTTTTGAATCACAAGGTACATTGCAGTCGATAGAGATCAAATCCGGTGCTACTTCTGAACCCTTCATAATGCATTATGGGAGCTTTGTTTGAATAAGGCATCGAGGTGATATGAAGCTGTTTGGAAGTAAAAAACTACTCACTGCCGTGGATCGGCGTGTGACCGCCTGGGGAATGGACTGCCTGTTCAACCACGCCCCCTTTGCTTCCCAACCAGCCTATACGCCGATTGCCAAGAGCCTGCTGTATGTTCCTGCCAGTGCTTTGCCTTACCATATTACCGGTTATACGACACGTACCCATGCGGTGATCCGTGCCCTGCAGGATGCAGACGCGGGTGTGCAGGTGCTGACCCGGCCCGGCTACCCGTGGGACAGGAGCGACCGGATTGCTTTGCCGGAGGAGGATAGGACAGTTGTTGACGGGGTTGTCTATACCCATGCACCATGGCCCACCAACAACCGGCATTTGTTCAGCTATATGATGAGTGCCTCGAAGGTGATCGCAGATGTGGCAAAAAGTCGGTCTGTTGCCGCCATCCATGCGGCATCAAACCATGTGAATGCCTTGCCGGCACTGTTGGCTGCAAAAAGGCTGGGCATACCGTTTTACTATGAGATGCGCGGTTTGTGGGAGTTGACACGCGCCTCCCGTATGCCATGGTTTGAGAACAGTAGCGGTTACCATTTTGGATTGTCGCTTGAAGGCCTGGTTGCCCGCCAGGCAGACCGGCTGTTTGTCATTTCTGCTGCCCTGGGTGCGTATGTCCATGAACACTGGGGCATACCGCCAGAGCGGATGGCGCTGCTGCCCAATTGTGTTGATCCTGCCGAAATTCTTGCGGCAGACCCTGCACTGGTTGAGCCGAATACGATTGGTTACGCAGGCTCACTGATCGGCTATGAAGGGCTGGATACCTTGTTGGAGGCAACGGCCTTGCTGGTGCAGCGGGGGGCTGACGCACAGCTTCGGATTGCCGGCGAGGGCGAGGCCCGCAATGATTTGGGTGTGTTATCGCATCGCCTGGGGTTGGGGCAGCGGGTGCAGTTTCTGGGGCGGCTGGAACCGGCCGGAGCAAGGGAGATGATTGCCCGCTGCAGCGTGGTGTGCATCCCCCGCAAACCGTTTGAGGTATGCAGGATCGTGCCGCCGATCAAGCTGGTGGAGGCCATGGCGCTGGGTAAGCCGGTGGTTGTGCCTGATCTGCCGGTGTTTCGTGACGAGCTGGGTTCTGAACCTGCCGGGTGGTTTTTCAGGGCCGGAGATGCGGCTGACCTGGCGCAGGTGTTGGAAGATGCCTTGGCGCAACCGCGCCAGCTGGCTGTATTGGGCTGCCGTGCCCGGGACTATGCCGTTACGCAGCGTAACTGGCAGCGGTATGTGACGCCGATTGTGGACGCCCTGCCGGCCTGAGAACAGGAAAAAATGATAACTACCTTAAGGAAAATAGCACATACATCCCGCCTGTGGTTGGCGCAGCGTCCGGCAACGGCGGATGCGCCTTTTTCCAATCTGAAGGTGGCCTTGATTGCTGATGAACTCACCAGGGCCTGTCTCCAGTTTGAATGCCATCTGGTGGATATTACCCCGTCGAATTACAAGGCAGCCCTTGCAACAGCACAACCGGATCTTTTGCTGGTTGAGTCTGCCTGGCATGGTTTCAGGAATGCCTGGAAGTACAAGATAGCGGCCTATCCCGGGCATCCGCTGCGTACCAATAAACGGCTGCGAGAAGTTGTTGCCTATGCACGCGACCGTGGTATCCCGTGTGTCTTTTGGAACAAGGAGGATGGGGTCCATTTTGAGCGGTTTATCGACTCGGCTGCCTTGTTTGATTACATCTTTACGGTCGATGAGAATTGTATTGCCCGTTATCAGCAGTTGGTG
>DAIQQT010000376.1:0-3026 GCA_036786685.1 Trichlorobacter sp. | reverse complement strand
GACACAAGCAATAAACAGCTGATTCTATTCAACTAAACGTTGGGACACTACTGATAACAACTATTAATTAACCTTCAAAAATGACAAAATCAGCCCTCGTTCAGTCAAATTTTCGCAACGATTTCCTAAGACTGACAGGCTCCTAGCGCCGATTTAAAGGTAGATGCACATATGAGTAAGCACAGGCCACAAACAGAACACCCCCTACAATGTTGCCCAGGGTTACCGGCAGAATATTGCCAAACAGGAAGGCACTCCAGGTTAATCCGGGCTCTGTGATACCCAGGCCTGACTTAAGCAGTAATCCTGCAGGAATAAAATACATATTGGCAATGGAGTGTTCAAATCCACTGGCCACAAATGCGGTGATCGGGACCAGACAGGAAAGCAGCTTGCCACTCACCTCCCGCGCAGCGGTTGCCATAAAAACAGCCAGACAAACCAGCCAGTTACAAAGGATTCCCCGCACAAATGCAACCCAAAAGGAGAGTTGGCTTTTGGCTGTTGCCGTAGCAAGTACCTGTTTTGCAATGGTGCTATCCTGCCAGAGTTGGGATTCATACAGCATCCAGGCCATAAAAATAGCTCCCAGTAGATTGCCAAACAGGACAATAGACCAGTTTTCGATCAGCTTTACCCAGGAAATCTCACCATCCAGGGCTGAAGAAACCAGCAGACTGTTGCCGGTAAAGAGTTCAGCACCGCAAACCACCACCAGCATCAGGCCAAAAGAAAATACCACACCTGCCAAAAGTCGGGCTATCCCCACACCAACGAAACCTGAGGCATCATGTAATATTACCGTAGAAAGCTGAGCCCCAAAGGCAATATAGAATCCAGCCAGTAGAGACAGCAGAAATGTACGACGTCGACACTGAGTTGTAACCCGCTTACCATTCTGCACAATGGCATTGATGGTTTCGGTAGGTGTCAGATAGTTCTTTGCATCCATACCTGCTCCGGCAAACAGATGGCGTTAAAATCGATCAACACGGCAGCAGGAATGACAGTATCCAGTTCGTTAAACGGCTTATTGAACAAGCGCTGGGTAAACTCTCTGAACAACAGCTGTTCCTGGGTGAAGATATCGTTAAAATGACACCGCAGCTCCTGCATCAGCAGAGGATCTGCAGCTGTGAAGTTAAGGGTACACCACTCATCAAACAGCACTTCACCACTGGTATCCACCAGTGGGATGCCGTTCAACCGGCAGGTCATGGGACGGTACCCATACACCAGACAGAGTCCGTCTTGCCCCAACAGAGGACAAGGGGTCTCGTCTTCTTCCGGCATGACCAGGTCCCACTCCTCTTCCGGGTGGCCATTAAACAGATACGGTTGATCAAAGTCAGGCCAACTGTTTCTGATACCTGCAATGCTTTGCTGTGCAGCAGCCCGTATGGTCTGTTGCACATCCTGCGGGAGCTGCTCAAAACCTTCCCGTAGCAGACGGGCGTCCAGCAGGGTGATATCAAACAGGCCGCGACAGCATGCAGAACAGCCCCGCTGACAGGCGATCTGTTCACCTGCCGCGAGGCTGCAGTGCATAAACCAGGCATCCACTTCCGACAGCAGTTCCTGATAGCAATTAAGTATCGTTGTTACTTCTGTCATTACATGTAGATCATAACCTTCAAGTTAACACTGCCTTCCTTATTGGTAAAGGGAATGGTAACCCCCTTACACTGAACATTCATACTGGCTCCCTCTTCAGGAGGTTCTGTCACGGTGCGCAGCTGACCGGAAACCACTAACGGTAATCCCATTGCCACGTTTCCATACTGGTCGTGGTATTTGGTCTTGAAGGCCCCGGCAATATTGTTAATCAACTCACCAATGGCGTCGCGAATCGAGTCCTCATCCGGTTCATCATCCATCAGCATTTCACGTGCCACCAGTTGAGCAGTTGAGCGATCGGCGGCCACAATAATATACCCCACCCGATCACCGGCAACGCCTATAATACCGGTGACATCAGAGTCAACCGGCGCTACCTTACGATCAACATGACCAGCATACAGTTCGATGTTCATATAACACTTAAAGGTATCCTGGGTGGCCGTCATGACCGTAAACATTACCTCTTCAAAGCTGATTCCCGACACAGTATGCCTCCCTCTTACCAATTTACTTGCTGAAATAACATCAGATCGCTTTACCGGTTACCTTGAATACAAAATCATAATTCAGGATATCTTCCCACTGGAACCCTTTGGCGGTTGAGCGGGTATCATCACCTTCTCCATATGGTTTTCCCGGTGTAAAGAACCAGTTCATGATCGCCTCACCAGAGGCCCGGAAGACAATCCAGTACTTGCCGGGTGCAAGCTGTTGTGGCTTATTACCATCAGGCGGAAAAGAAAAATCAACCCAGTAGTACCCAGGTTTTCTTGGGATTTTTTCCAGATCCATCAGGTTAGAGCGGGTTCCCTGCATGATATCAGGTTTACCGCCTTTATCCTTGACCAGATCAATATAGACAGAGCCATCACCACCAAACTTACGCATGGCCAAGGAGATCTTCTCCAGACTTATGCGATCCTTGACCTGTATTGCCTGAGCATAAATATACTTTGAGGTGACGTACTCGGAGGTCTCACGCTCAAAGACCCGGGTACCGGTATCACCCTTGACGTTATACAGGTTAACCAAGGCAGGAAAGTCCATATTGCCAAAGGCCAGGACTGTACCGGGACGTGGCTTCTTATGGGAAGGTTCAATAATAACCGGTGGTTTAGGCTCCACCTTGGTCGGTCTGGGTTCAATCCTGGGTGGCTTTGCAATGACAATTTTTGTTGGCTTTGGCTCCACCTTGGTCGGTTTTTGGGGTTTTACCGGCTTAGTTGGCTTGGGTTGATCATCATCAGATGCGTCATCATCATTGACAAAACGGGTCTCTGCCGGGCCCGCACCGGTGCCTTGCGGAGGTGGTGTCGGCTTGGCTGAAGCCACATCTGTCTTCGGTTCTACACGAGGCGGTGGTATTACCCGCCCTGTATCTGATGTATCTGCAACAGCAGCTCCGC
>DAIQQT010000375.1:0-3051 GCA_036786685.1 Trichlorobacter sp. | reverse complement strand
CTGTATTTCCCGGAAGAGATGCAGGGAGATGCAAGCAAATAACGGTTCAATACTTCAGGATCCGTTGCACAGGTAACAAAACTGATAGAATCGCTCATGCTGCAACCTTCCATGCATGCGGAAGGGACACAAACCCTTGTGCCGGCCCTTCCTGGAATATGTGCAGCGTAATGCAGCGTTCGCGCAGGTCATAGACATGTATGGCATTTTCGCATGCCAGGATACTGGTAATGGTATAGTCTCCCTTGCGCAGAGGGATATCTGGAAAAACTATCGTTGCCCTTCCCTTCCCCTCTTCATCGATGCACAATTTTATACCGTCATCAACAGAACTGACGCTTGATATAGTTATACCGGCGGCATTTGCTATTCCCAGGACCACGCTTGAAACCGGCAGTGCCGGATCTTGCTGGAACTCCACCGTGACCTCCAGCCTGCTCTCAAGCGAGACAAGGTGCTGCGATGTGTCGATAGTGCCGTCAACGTTAGCATATGACCTGATAATCCTGCCCTGTTGTCTCGATGGTGTCTGGTTCTTGACAGCTGCGCCCGGGGAGCTGTCGGGTACCGCGTCCAGTATCTCCGAATCCAGGGTAGCCTGATACGCTGCCGTCACTCTCTGGGGGATGTCCAACATCCGCGTATTCCCCTGTTCCAACCACAGCGCACGATCGCAGAAAGCCTCTATCTGATACATGGAATGTGAGCAGAACAGAATCGTCGCACCCCGCTCCTTCAGGGTCATGATACGGTCGAAAGATTTGCGGGCATAATCACCGTCGCCAACCGAGAGGGCCTCATCAATGATCAGGATATCCGGCCTGACACTGGTGGCAATCGAAAAGGCCAGCCTGACATACATGCCGCTGGAGTAAGTTTTGACCGGCTGATCGATGAAATCCCCGATACCGGAAAAAGCGACTATTTCGTCGTAGCGGGCATCGATCTCATCACTGCCAAGCCCCAACACCGTGGCATTGAGATAGACATTCTCACGGCCGGTAAATTCAGGGTTAAAACCGGCCCCCAGTTCAAGCAATGCCGCCACCCTGCCATGAACAGAGATGTCGCCGTGAGTAGGATTGAGCGTACCGCAGATCAGTTGCAGCAGGGTTGATTTGCCGGCGCCGTTTCTGCCGACAATACCAAAGACTTCTCCTCGTCCGACCGTAAAGGAGACATCCCTTAACGCCCAGAATTCGCGATAGTATTGCCGGCGCCCACGCATCAGCATCTGCAACAGACGATCACGGGGATTTTCATAAATCTGGTAGCATTTACCCAGATTGCCGATACTGATGGCGGTTTCAGAGATCATCAAGCGACTCTCACAGCTCTTGCCCCCTGGAGGACATTTTCTAAGTGAACCTTGCGGTTTCAGCTTACGGTGTAGGGGAGAATGGCGTAGCTGTCAAACAAGCCGTTAGCAGGAATACTGCCGGCGGTCTTAATGATTACACCGATCAAATAGGTCCCGGCGGGAATACCTGTGGTATTGGCCGTAACGCTGGTATTTGATGCACTATACGCACCATGGATCGGCGACCAGGTGGCACCGCCATCCACGGAAGCCCAGTACTGGTATTCATAGCTGCCGGCGCCGCCACTGCCGGCGGCGGTGAACGTGACGACAGTACCGGCCGGCTGCGGCGAACGGGGAGAGGCGGTCAAGCTGACCGCAACCGGGATGGATTGCGTTACCGATATCGATTGCACCATCACAAGATGAGACTGTGTAATGGTTCCGGTGGAGGGGAGGCTCACCAGGGGCAGGGTGCTGAACGCGCCACCGGCATTGACGACCTGCAAGGCAGCGATAGCATCAACAACAGACATACCACCGCCGATTACTTTTCCGAACACGGTAAAGCCACCGTTCTGGTTATCAAGGTTTGCCGAGTTGTCTGCCAGGTTAATAAACCACTCATTCGTAGCGCTGTTCGGATCCCCGCTCAGCTTCGCCATGGCGATGGTGCCACGGAGGTTTGACCGGGAAGCGCTGAATTCATTTGCCACCGGAGCATTTGAGGTGATCTTTTGCCCACAACCGCGAGAGGCATCACAGAGGTACCCTCCCCCCTGGATGACAAAACCGGGGACACTGCGATGAATAAAGGAGCTATTATAGGCGCCGCTTGTGACATAACGCAGAAAATTGGCCGTCGTAAGCGGAGCATCCGTATCATGGAGCATGATATCGATAGCGCCCATGACCGTCTGGATTCGAACCGTTGTCGCCTGTGCAGCTTCCGACTTAAGCACGTTCTGCTGGTTGCCTGACGCCCCTATGCCAGCGGCAGGGGCAGCAGTATCGCTTACACTTCCGCAGGCTGCCAGCAAAAGGGTTAACAACATCATAACATAGCGTAGTTGTTGCATATAACACCTCACCATAATGAGAATTTCATGAGTCTGCAGAGATCACGTCAGAGGACATCGCCAAACCCTTTACGGGTCTTCTGAAACCAGGCAAAACCAAGCCAGGCAACCACTGCCGAGAATAGCGTCAGCAGCCAGAACTGCTTCCAGGCCATCCCTTTGCCGAAGATCAGCAGATCGCGGGCCTGTTCGATAATAAGGGTAAGCGGGTTGAAGTACAAGATCCCCCGGTATGCCTCAGGAATGGCGCTTAACGGATAGAATATGGGAGTAAGAAACATGCAGATGGTTGTGACAATGCCGACAACCTGGGTTACGTCGCGCAGATAGACCCCCAGAGAGGCCAACAGCCAGGAAAGCCCCATGGTCAGCAGGGTTAGCGGCAGCAGCAGCAACGGAAACAGCAACACGGTAAGGTGCGGCTGACCGAACACAAACAGTGAAAACAACAGCCATATCCCGAGGCTGATCAAGGCATGGAAACCGGCAGCGCCAAAACTGACCCAAGGGAGTACTTCAAGAGGAAAGACCACTTTTTTTACATAGCTTGCATTGCCAAGTATGAGGGTTGGCGCCCTGTTGACACATTCGGCAAACAGGTTGAACACCAGAATACCGGCAAACAGGATCAGGGCAAACTCCGCTTTTGAGCCGCTGCTGCCGGAACCCCAG
>DAIQQT010000374.1:0-3052 GCA_036786685.1 Trichlorobacter sp. | reverse complement strand
GCATTTAAAGCCAGCAGGTTAGTCTGGTCAGCAATATCTTCAATGGTGGCCACAATGGCACCAATCTGATTAGAGCGAACGCCAAGCGATGAGATGGTTCCGGCAGCGGTTCTGACGCGATGTGCAACCCGCTCCATACAGGCAATGGTTGAGGAAACAACCTCAGAACCAGTAGCTGCCGCACGACTTGCCTGATCTGAGCTTGCAACGGCATACCCGCAGTTCATAGCAATATCCGAACTGGTGGCAGACATTTCCTCACTGGCTGTAGCAATGGTAACAGTCTGTCCGGCAGCGGTCTCAGCTCCTAATGCAATTTTTTCAGCCGCCCGATCCAGCTGCATACTTGCAGTGGCTATTTTGGCCGCTGCATCGTAGACTCCCCGCAGTGCCTGAGCCATATTATCAAGCATGGTATTCACGCTAAGCGAAACCCGCTCCACCTCATTGTTGCCTGCACCGGTCGACAGGCGAACCGTTAAATTCCCTCGGGCAACATCCTCCATCAAGTGGGCGACATCAACCAGCCCCCGCAACTGCAAGCGAACCGACCAGGCAGACAGGACAACAGCAATCACCACGCAGACCAGCGCAACAATCCCCACAATCCATACCAGCCGGTAAAAAGAGCTAAAGTAATCACTTTTTTTAACGCCAACATACATAACACCGATGGTCTCACCCTGTGGGTTCTTGATCGGGTCATAGGCGGTATAGTAAGGGACTCCAAGGATCTTGGTTTCACCGCGGTACTTGGCCCCCTGTTTGATGACCGCTTCAAGAGCAGGCCCCTGTAACTTTGTCCCAACGGCACGACTGCCGTCTGGCTTCAAGACGTTGGTGGAAACACGGGTATCCCCCATAAAAATGGTAGCAGTCCCCCCGCAAATCGCCTTAACCCTGTCCGGCAGCTCAAAATTATCATTGACGACATAGTCACCAATCATCAACTTCCCGTCGACAAGTTTGAACTCCTTGCCTTTACGGTCTGCCAGTTCCCAAAAGGTTTTCATCCTGCTTTCCTGCATCTGAACCGCCTGCTGAGACAGCTCACGATACATGATCACCAAACTGATGGTGCTGGTGATCAGAACGGTCAAGGCCAACAGGATACCGGTCAGGACTGAAAGCTTACTACTGATCTTCATGGTGTTCCTCCTGTAAACTACACATATGTCGTCAGGAACTGACGATTGCAACTCAGGTTATTGACAATAATTCCAGCAGCGGATCCGCCTCTTCCTGCTGGTCTTTCAAGCTGTCGCGAATAGCGACAAACTGTTGCAGGTTATCCAGGAAAAGCTGCAGCAGGTGAGGATCAAAAAAGATCCCCCTGCCCTCTTCCATGATGGCAAGTATTTTTTCAATCGGGAATGCCTTCTTGTAGGGACGATCCGAGGCCAGTGCATCAAAGACATCGGTGATCATCACAATCCGGGCAAAGACATGGATCTCCTCCCCCTTCAACCCTTTCGGGTAGCCGCTGCCATCCCACTTTTCATGGTGCTGCAACGCCACCGTGCAGCCTGCTTCAAGGGAGTGAAAACGTTCCCCTTCCGACAGTATCCGCCCGCCGATGGTGGTATGCAGCTTCATGATCTGCATTTCAGTTTCATCCAGCTTACCCGGTTTCAGCAATATCCGGTCCGGAATGCCGATCTTGCCCACATCATGCAGGGGAGACGCAAAGCGCAGCAGTTCCGCCTGTTCTTCCGGCAAACCTGCCAATAAAGCCAGGGCCTTTGACATCTCACTGATTCTGCGCGTGTGCATGCCGGTTTCCATATCCCTGAATTCAGAGGCACGGCCCAGACGCAGACAGATCTCATATTCCGCTTCCTGGGAAAGAGCCAGGGCATCACGCAAATCAGCCGTTTTTTTGGAGACCTCCTCCTCAAGCATGGCATTCATATTACTGATAATGTCCTGGTATTTTTTACTGCGAACATGGTTCTGAACCCGCAACCGCAACTCATCCGGGTTAAACGGTTTGGCAAGAAAGTCGTTGGCACCGAGCCCCAGCACCCTGGTAACCTCCTGCTGGTCAGCAGTCACCACAATTACCGGGATGTTCATCAGGGTAAAGTTTAGCTTGATCCGCTGCAATGCCTCAAAGCCATCCATAACCGGCATCTGCAGATCAAGCAGTACGATGTCGATACCTGGGGTGGATTCCAGCAGGTCAAGAGCTTCCTGACCATTACTGGCGGTGTAGATGCTGGTGGTAACACCTTCCAGCATCGCCTGGATAATCTGGAGGTTGAAATTATCATCATCAACAGCAAGGATCTTGACATCATTCAGCATCATCCCCTCCTGCAAAAAGCCAGACAAAAAAGCGTGGGGCCACATCGCCCTTGGCAGCAGATTACCAACAGATGGTAATTAGCATTGTATGGGCCTTAATACTAGCACCTATGACAAGACATGCAAATGGGTAGATCACCCTAGATGAAATGAATACGATTATCAAAACAGCATTGAAGAGTACTACAGAGACAGCAGAAATCTATGTGGGATCAACAGATCATCATGACGCTGACAACGGTACTCTGATCAGCACCTCAAGCCCACCTTCCGAAAGATTGCGGGCGGTTACGGTGCCACCATGATGTTTAATCGTTCCGGCGGTGATGGCCAGCCCGATACCGGTTCCGCCACTTTGACGATCCCGTGCCTCAGCCACTCTGAAAAATGGTTTAAAAATAGCTGAAAGAGCTTCTTCAGGCGCCCCCGGCCCATGATCACGCACCCGCAGACAGATCTCATCCGTACCATCCAGCTCCAGACGCACCTCCACAACGGTACCGGGAGCGGTATAACGAACGGCATTGCGGACTACATTTTCTACTGCCCGTCGTAACAGTTCATAATTCCCCCGTAACGACGGCACCGGCGCTGCAAGTAGCTGTACAGTACGGCCACTGCCTGCGGCCTCAAAATCTGCATCATGCACCACCTCTGCGGTTAAGGCAGCAAGATCAACCGGTTCCTTTTCCAAAGCGTTACCGCCACTTTCCAGCAGTGTCAGCGTCAGTAACTCACTGATCAT
>DAIQQT010000012.1:0-17285 GCA_036786685.1 Trichlorobacter sp. | reverse complement strand
AGTCCGTGGTGGTCAGGATGCGATGGGTCAATGCATTGCCGATAAAACCGTTCACGCCGAGTATCAGTACTTTCATCAGTGTCTCCTAGTTGTTATGCGAATCGATCAGATTCGCTCAATGAACATGCTGTTGCTTCCTGTTCCTGCCCACCCTCAAACTGCACCCTGCGCAGCTCCAGCAGCCCATCGCCGGTGCCGATACACAACGGTTTCAGCGAGACCACCTGCCCGGGTTGGCCGCTGCCAGCTACCGGCCAGGCGGACCAGATGAGCAGCTTCATGCCGTTCAACTCGGTGAAAGCACCAGGATAGGGATGGGTCACCCCACGGATCAGGTTATAAATCTGAGCCGCACTTTTGTTCCAGTCTATCCGGCCATCCTCCGGCTTACGACCGCCAAAGTAGCTGCCTGCTGCAAGGTCCATCGGGATGCGGTCTGCGCTGCCATCCACCAGCCTGGGCCAGGCCCTGCGCAGCACGGTCACCGCTGCCTCGTTTACCTTGCCAAAGACGTCGTGGGCCGTGTCGGTGAAGGCAATAGCTACCTTTTCCTGATCCACAATATCACCGGCATCGGGCTTGGCAACCATGTAATGTAGGGTTGCACCGGTTTCGGTCTCGCCGTTGATCACGGCCCAGTTGACCGGTACCCGGCCCCGGTATTTCGGCAAGTACGAGCCGTGCAGATTCAGCGCACCTCTGGTTGGTATCTCCAGCAGTTCCGGTTTGATCATGTTGCGATAGTAAAATGATAGTAGAAAATCTGGCCCTATCTGCCGCACCTTTTCAATGTTTTCCGGCTCATTAATGGAGCTAGTCAGGTACGGAATCTTGTTTGCCTCAGCCAGTTCACGCACCGAACTGAACCAGATCTGCTCAGCGGGTGAATCCTCATGGGTAAAGATCAGGCTGATCTCGGCTCCCTGGCGCAGCAGTTCTTCAATGCAACGGTAGCCAACATTGTGGTAGGCACAGACAACAAGTTTCATTTTCTAGACCTTCCAGCCATCTGTTTTCTGATATACGCTATCTCACTGTCCCAGTTCTGCTTTACCGGCCTGCCCTGCTTGTAGCGGAAATTGCAAAAACCATCGCCCTGTGCAATGGTTTTACTCCGTTCAAGTCCGGTCCCCTGTGCCTTGCTCTGGGTAAAATCATTTAAACAAACATAGGGCGCCAGCTCCGGTACTCCATGTGCTTCGAAAAATTTGACCAACCCGCACTCGCTGTAATTGTAACCAAAGTCAAAGTTTTCACCGTCACCGTCCAGAAAGGTTGCCACCCAGTTTGCCGGGTATTCCCTTTTTTGTGTCCAAGCCGCCCATGCACGCATCTCTTTCACTCTGGGAAGCCCAAACAGCTCTTTTCCCTGCTTTGCTAGGACATCTTTGGATGTGTGGTCAAGCTCATATTTCCTTAGGTCATATACCAGTTTGCCAACGTCTTCTGCTGTCTTGCCGCAGGCCTTCATCGGCTCATACAACGCCACATACCATGCAGCAACTGGCAGGTATTGAGTACCCCAGTTGCGGTCTCCGCCAACATCCGGCAGTGAGGGTAACATCGCTTCAAAACCCTTCAAAGCACTGTTTATAACCTGCTGTGTCCGTTCTTTGCCAAGTTCTGGCTCAAGAAAAACACGGACACCTTCCAACGTTCCGATAAATGCACCAAGCAACTCTTTTTTATTGTTCAGATAATAGTTTGTACGCTCTGTAGCCATCAGGCGTCCACAGGGCATCGCTGATACAGCAGCTGTAACGACGCCAAGCATTAAAAACTCTCTACGCGTCAACTGCATAGCCCTACTCCTCGAACCCGTAGGTCTTTCTGACAACAAAGCGTGGTCGTTTGCGGACTTCCTGATAGATCCTGCCTACATACTCACCCACAATGCCGATCCCGAAGATGACGATCCCGATGAAAAAGAACATGATCGCAAACAGGGTGAAGACCCCTTCCACCTCAGCCCCGATCATGAAACGCCGGATGAACAGAAACAGGGCAAAGCCCACTGACAGAAACGAGGTGACAATCCCCAGCAGGGCAAAGAGCTGCAACGGCACCACGGAGAAGCCGGTCATCAGGTCAAAGTTGAGCCGGATCAGCCGGTAAAAGGAGTACTTGCTCTCTCCAAGGGTCCGCTCGGCATGTCCCACCATAATTTCTGTGGAGTTGGATGAAAAGGTCTGGGCCAGGGCCGGGATAAAGGTGGTAGACTCACCACACTGATTGATGTTGTTGATGATGTTGCGATGATAGGCCCGCAGCATGCAGCCATAGTCGCTCATCTGCATTCCGGTCATCTTGTTGGTGGTGATGTTAACGATCCGTGACGCCACCCGACGGAAGAGCGGATCCTGTCGTTTTTCCCGGATCGTGCCGACCACATCATGCCCGGTTTCAATCGCCGCAATCATACGGGGAATCTCTTCCGGCGGATTTTGCAGATCAGCATCCAGCGTGATAACTATTTCACCGGTTGAACGCTCAAAGGCAGCCAGAATCGCCATGTGCTGCCCAAAATTACCGTTAAACTCAACGACCTTGACACCGGGATAGCGCTCCACATACTCCCGCAGCATTGCAAGGGAGCGGTCGCGTGATCCGTCATTGGTGAAGATGATCTCAAACGGCTGCCCCAGACCCTGTGCCACCGGATAAAGTCGATCCATCAACGGCTGCAGCGACTTTTCTTCGTTGTACACCGGAACGACAATACTGACGTATGGTGCTGTCATGCTGTCTGCGTCTCCTTTGCCAGAGTCTCAATCATCTCAGCTCCCCATAGCCCGACCTGCCAGTGACGAATACCGGGGATAGTGCCAAGTTGCTCCAGTGTGCCTGGTTGCTGTTCAGCAATCCGCTCCAGAAGCCAGTTGGGGGCCAACAATCCCGATGCCAGCTCCATGCGGCTGCTGATCCCTTCGCGCCATTGTTTGAGCCGTGCAATCCGTGCCTTGATACCGGGATTGGGCTCACCTTTACCCCGGGGAAAACGGGGCAGATTCGTTTCCGCCACGGCAAGCCCCTGGCGTATCGATTCCAGCAGCTGCTCGCCATACTTCCCAAGCAGCCGTGGTGTCAGCCCGGTAATACCGTTCATGTCACGAACTGAAGCTGGTATAATCTCTGCAATTTTAAGCAGTGCTTCGGCCGGTATAATCTTGAAGGCAGGCCGGTCGACCTCCCGCGCCTGCTGATCCCGAAATTGCAGCAATGCCTCCAGCACCGCCAGATTACGGGGCCTCAGCTTACCGGCACCTTTACAATTTAAAAACAGCGGCCCGTTTCCCTTTTCTGTGACCCGGTTGCCAACCAGCAGTGCGCATTCTTCAGCCACCCACGCCGTGCGTCCAAGCTGCCCAAGACGAGTCTTCAGCTGATCTGCCAGTTCAAGAAGATGGGCGGTATCATGGGCAGCATAGTTCGCCATTTCAGGAGTTAGTGGCCGTTTGCTCCAATCCGCCTTCTGAAACCTTTTGTCCAGCTCAATGCTAAAATGCTCCCTCAGTAGCGCAGCAAGACCAAATTCAGTGGCACCGGTAAACTGTGCTGCAACCATAGTGTCAAACATCTGCTGCACCACAATCCCAAAGTCACGGTGCAAAGAACGGATATCATAATCGCCGCCATGCAGTACCGTCAGCAGCCCCGGCTGCGCCAGCAGAGTCCCCAGCGGCGTTAGATCGGTAACCTGCAGCGGATCTATCAACCAGTTTTCACGACGGTTTGAAAGCTGCAGCAGGCAGACCTTCTCCCGGTAGTGGTGCATTGAGTCTGCTTCAAGATCAAGTGCCAGCGCGGTTTCACTGGTCAGCCCAGCACAGAGTTCCGCAAGCTGCTGGTTATGCTCTATCACAGTATAGCGCAGTAGTGGCATCAGAACTGCCTCAGGATGTCATAGCCGGTGCTGCGCTGGGCAGCGCTAAAGCCGGCAGTTTGAATAAGCTCAATCATCTCCTGTTGTGACATCCTGAAGCAGCAGCCGGCCGCAGCCACCACATTCTCTTCCAGCATGGTGCCACCCAGATCATTGGCGCCAAAGAACAGCGCAACCTGAGCCAGTTTTGCCCCTTGGGTCACCCAGCTTGCCTGAATATTCGGAATATTATCCAGCACAATCCTGGACAGTGCCAGCACCTTGAGGTATTCCACTCCGGTGGCTGTAGCACCGCCCAGCTCCGTGTTTCCGGGTTGATACGTCCACGGTATGAACGCAGTAAAGGAGCCTCCGGCGGCCTGCATCTCCCGTACCCTGAAGATATGTTCGATCACCTGCTCCGGGGTCTCGGTACTGCCGAACATCATGGTGGCGGTGGTGGTCATCCCCAGACCTGCCGCTGTAAGCAGTACCTCTCCCCAACGTTTCCAACCGATCTTTTTGGGCGAGATCGCCTGACGGACCTCATCCACCAGGATTTCTGCCCCGCCACCTGGCACTGAAGCCAGACCTGCTGCCTGTAAACGGGTTAACACCTGCAGTACACTCATCCCCTCACGGTCTGCCAGATGGCAGATTTCAGCCGGTGACAGTGAATGGTTTTGTACCGTTGGAAAGCGGCTCCCTATCTGGCTAAACAGCTCTTCAAAGTAGGCGATGGTAAGGCTTGGATGCAGCCCACCCTGCATCAGCAGCTGGGTACCACCATGATCGACCAGCTCTGCTATCTTGGCAAAAATAGCTTCATGGTCCAGCAGATAGGCATCCGGTGCATCAGCATCACGGTAAAAGGCACAGAATGAACAGCGCGATTCACAGACATTGGTGTAGTTAACATTGCGGTCAACCACAAAGGTGACCCGATTACCCGGGTGCAGCCTGCGTCTGATGCTGTCTGCCCATTGGCCGAGCTGCAACAAATCTCCATGCAGCAGCAGTTCAAGTGCTTCTGCACGGTCCGGCGTCCGTTGCTGCGCCATCATACCTGCAGCCCCTTTGCCAGCAATTCTCTTACTTCAGCAGGAACTCTCCTGGCCTTTAAGGCAGGTGTTACACAGGCCCGGGTAACCTCTGCCTGCACCAGCAACTGGCCATCAGCCGCGCGCAGCACCTGCTGCTTCAGGGTAAAGGAGGAGCCTCCCACCCGCACCGGCACGGTTGTAATCTGTAGCAGCTCGTCATGGCGTGCCGGGGCCTTGAAATCAATTGCCATCCGCACCACGGGAAAGACTGCCCCTTCGCTGGCCAGTTGCGCAACCGAGCAGCCCTGCTCACGCAGGAACTCGGTTCTGGCCCGTTCCATGTAGTTCAGGTAATTGGAGTGATAGACCACCCCGGCAGCATCGGTATCTTCGTAGTAGACTCTGATCTTCATAACGGTTCCAAGCGTGTCACTCTACTGCAGATGGCCCTGCTCTGCAACCGCAGATGCCAGGACAGGTAATAAATCGCCCCCTCTGCAGCAAAGCAAGCAAAAAGGCGCCAATTTGAGGCGCCAAGCGATTTTAAGCAAAAACCCACACACAACCATAAACAACCACCAAAAACATCCACAGAAGGCATTTTGAACACTACCCAGCGCCAGCCCTCTGTTTATCAATGTTTGCGCATGATCACCAGGCTGCGCTCACCCATTTTCATCGGCAAACAGTAGTTAACTGTCGGCTCAACCACAAATCCTGTCGCAGTAATCGACTCCCGTAGACTGAGTGTCTCCTGTTCACCATCAGCACCACGCATCGAAATCATTCTTCCGCTAGCAGATACCAGAGGCGCAGCAAGTTTGACAAAAAGTTCCAGACTGCTGAATGCCCGTGACGTCACCAGATTAAAGCCGCCAGGCCGATCAACCGCTAACAATTCGACCCGCCCGTGTAACGGCTCAATGTTTTCCAGTTTTAGCAGACGACTGATATGCTTCTGAAAGCTGATCTTCTTTCCAACAGCATCAATTGAGCTAACCAGACAATCCGGCCTGACAATGGCAAGCACCAAGGCAGGAAAACCTGCCCCTGAACCGATGTCCAGTATCCGCTCCCCCGGCTCAATCTCAGGCACCAGGTGCAATGAGTCGATCAGATGTTTGATGGTCATCTCATCCCTGCCGGTAATTGCCGTCAGATTAATCTTCTTATTCCAGCGCAGCAATTCCTGCAATAGCAGCCCACAGGCCCCATACTGCTGCTCTGTCAGCTCAAGGCCCAGCTTCGCAACAGCCTTGTGCAGCAGCTCACGATTCACCCTGCTGATCTCCTCTGCTTTTCAGCATCACGGACAGTATGGCTATAGCCGCTGGGGTCACACCCTGAATCCTTGCAGCCTGCCCCAGAGTATCGGGCCTGAACCGCTCCAGCTTTTCACGCACCTCCGAAGTCAAACCAGGAATCGCGCTATAATCGAGATCAGATGGTATCCTGGCCTCTTCCTGCTTTCGCATCCGCTCAATCTGCTCCAGTTGCCGCTCAATATAGCCTTGATACTTAACCTGTATCTCAACCTGATCCCGCACCGCACCAGGCAGTTCTGCCGCCTGTTGATCAATTTCACGTAGCTGCTCATACCCTATTTCCGGCCTGCGCAGCAGCTGTTCGTAACTGGCTCCTTTTTGCAGATCAGCACAGCCATAGCGTTCACACCAACCTTTTTCTTCAGGACTCAGATGCAAGCGTGTGACGCGGAGCCGCTCCAACTCCTCACGGATCTGCTCCCGTTTACGACAGAAACCGGCATAGGTTATCTCGTCAACCAGACCAACAGAATGACCGATCTCCCGCAGCCTGATATCAGCGTTATCCTCACGCAGCAGCAATCGGTATTCTGCCCGCGAAGTAAACATCCGGTACGGCTCTTTGGTTCCCAGGGTGACCAGATCATCCACCATAACCCCGATGTATGACTCATGCCTGCCCAACATGATCAGCTCTCTGCCCTTTACCTTCAGAGCAGCGTTAATACCTGCCAGAATACCTTGAGCTGCTGCTTCTTCATACCCGGATGTGCCGTTAATCTGCCCGGCATGAAACAGATTTTCAATCAACTTGGTTTCAAGGGTGGCATGCAGCTGCACCGGATTAACGTAATCATACTCAATACCGTAGGCCGGTCGCATAATCTCCACTTGCTCAAGGCCGACCATGGAGCGGTAAAAAGCAATCTGGATATCAATCGGCAGCGAAGTGGACATGCCGCTGGGATAATACTCCACCGTCTCCAGCCCTTCCGGCTCGATAAAGGTCTGATGACGCTCCTTATCTGGAAATCGCACCACCTTATCTTCAATTGAGGGACAATAACGCGGTCCGATCCCTTCAATTATCCCGGCGTAGAGTGGCGAACGGTCCAGTCCGCTGCGGATGATCTCATGGGTACGCTGATTGGTGTAGGCTATATAGCAGGGCACCTGCGGCATGGTGATTTGTTCGGTACTGAAGGAGAACGGCACCGGCGGATCATCGCTGTATTGGGCCTCCAGCCTGCTGAAATCAATGGTTCTGCCATCCAGACGGGCTGGAGTTCCGGTCTTGAGTCGCCCAACCTCAAATCCAAGCGTTTTTAATTGATCCGAAAGCCCCAGCGAAGGCAGATCCCCTGCCCTGCCACCTGAATAATTAATCAGGCCGATATGAATCAGCCCGCGCATGAAGGTTCCGGTCGTCAACACAACTGTCTTTCCAAGAAAACGGATGCCGCTACGGGTATCCACACCGCGCAGCTCCCCACCCTCAAGGTAGAGTTCTGTAACCTCGCCTTGCTTAACATGCAGATTCGGTTGCTGTTCAAGCACCCGCTTCATACGCAAACGGTAGAGCTGCTTGTCTGCCTGGGCCCGACCTGCTCGTACCGCAGGACCTTTTCTGGTGTTGAGTACCCGGAACTGTATGCCGGTCGCATCGATGTTTTTAGCCATCTCGCCACCCAGCGCATCGATCTCCCGCACCAAATGTCCCTTAGCCAATCCTCCGATCGAAGGATTGCATGACATCACCGCCATGCCATCCAGACTCATGTTCAGCAGCAAGGTCAGACAACCCATCCGCGCAGCAGCCAAAGCCGCTTCACATCCGGCATGGCCGGCACCCACCACAATCACATCGTATTTGGTTTCATAGCTATGCATCATGGCCACCATGTTCCACGTGAAACAGCATCACTTGCCAATACAAAATGAGGAAAAGATCAGATCGAGAAGGTCATCGGTTGTGGTTTCACCGGTAATCTCACCTAAAGCATCAAGCGCCGCTCTGACATCCAGAGCTAACAACTCTGGCGGAAGACCCATCCCCAGATTATCCGTAAATGAGGCAAGAGATTGCCGAACCCGGATAAGGATATCGCGATGACGAACGTTTGAGACTACAGCGCCATCATCAGAGCTGAAAACAGCAGACTGTACGAAATGATCGTAGATCAGTGAAGCAAGATGATCAATGCCCGCCCTGCTCCTAGCTGAAACCGAACAGACGCCCAAAGGAGACACAAAACCTGACAGGTCAAGCCGCTGGGGAAGGTCAGACTTGGTCACCACCAAAAGATAAGGAAGCGCACCAAGGGTGGCAATCAGCTTTGACAGTTCATCATTTAACGGAGTCGTTCCATCAGCAAGTAAAAGCACTAGATCAGCCTCTGTCGCCTTATCCAACGCCCTACGGACACCCTCCTGTTCAACACAATCAGCATGGTGGGCACGGATACCGGCAGCGTCAATGATCTTAACCGCCAATCCTTGCAGGGAAACCGTCTCTTCAATCAGATCACGGGTGGTGCCAGGCAATGCGGAGACAATCGCCCGATCAGTACCTGACAGTGCATTTAAAAGACTCGATTTTCCAGCATTGGGAAGTCCAAGTAAAAGAATGGAAACGCCTTCACGCAACACCTTCCCGGTTGTAAAGCTGGCAAGCAGGCGGCTGATACTGGCAGAGACCGAAGCGACCTTGGACTCAATTACGCCAAAAACAGCAGGATCAACCTCATCCTCAGGAAAATCAATATGCGCTTCAACAAGGGCAAGAGTTTCTACAAGCGGCGCCTTTAACGCGGCCAGTGAGCGCGACAGATGACCTTCACGCTGTGACTGCGCCAAACTTAAAGAGCGTTCAGTACGACTGGCAATCAGGTCCATAACCGCCTCTGCCTGGGCAAGGTCAATACGACCATTTAGAAAGGCACGTCGGGTAAATTCTCCCGGTTCAGCCAATCGCGCTCCAACAGAGATACAGGCCTGCAGTACAGCTCTAACCAGAAAATAGCCGCCATGACAATGCAGCTCAAGGACATCCTCACGGGTGTATGAACGGGGATTCCGCATCAGCACAGCCATCCCCTCATCAATCAAACTGCCATCCATGGGATTAATGAGGCGTCCATAGAAAAGGCGGTGGCTTTCAAAGCCACCGCCGATCTTTGTGCCTGATCCGTTAAAAACCTTCCGGCCAATCTGTTCTGCATCAGGTCCGCTGACCCGCACTATGCCCACGCCTCCTGAACCGAGCGGAGTCGCTATGGCAGCAATGGTATCACGAATATACATGACGTACCGGCTCAGTCCTTAACAAGTTTGTTAATATATGCCTGCTGACCAATGGTCAGAATGTTGTTGATCAGCCAGTACAGAACCAGACCAGAAGGGAAACTAAGAAACATAAAGGTAAAGATAACCGGCAGACCCAGCATGATTTTCTGCTGCATCTCATCCATATTGGAAGGAGTCATTTTTTGTTGAATAAACATGGTGGCTCCCATAATAACCGGGGTCACATAATAGGGATCCTTGTCCGACAGGTCGGTAATCCAGAACATGAACGGGGCGTGTCGCAGTTCAATCGAAAACATCAAGGCCTTATACAGTGCAAAAAAGACCGGAATTTGAACAACCATGGGGAGGCATCCGCCAAGAGGATTGACCTTATGGTCACGGTACAACTCCATCACGGCGCGGTTCATGGCGTCCTTGTCGTTCTTATACTTTTCCTTCAAGGCAGCCATCTTCGGCTGCAACTTTCCCATCTCCTTCATCGATTTATAGCTCTTGTGCGTAAGGGGAAAGAAGAAGATCTTAAGAATTACCGTTATGATAATGATGGCTACACCGTAATTGCCGACATAACGATAAAAGAATTTCAGGGAGTATAGCATCGGTTTAGCAAGTGCAGAAAACCAGCCCAAATCGAGTGACTGCTCAAGGGAACTGCCCTGTGCCTTGAGAATGTCAATCTCTTTAGGGCCAACAAACAGGTTGTGAGCAACCGTTACAGCCTGCCCGGGTGCAACTGAAAAAGCCGGTGTTGTTATGTTTGACTCAAGAAAACCGGTTGCACCCTTTTTCAACTCAACCGAAGCAATGCTGTGGTTAACTGAGAGTAGGGCACTCAGAAAATACTTATCATTGATAGCGGCCCACGCTACACCTTTGTCATACTTCTTAGTGGCAGAAGCAACGTTTTTTGGCGCATCAGTATGCAGAGAACCATCAGCATACAGGGAAGATCCATAGGTTTCATAACGGCCATCTTTTTGAGGTGGCTCAAATGAAGACGTGATCAAATACTGAAATGAACCGGCTATAGGGGCAGCTGAGTTGTTAACCAGCTGCGTCTCCAGGGCAATTCCATACCCTGCACCATCAAAAGCATAGGTTTTACGAACAACGAACCCTTGAGGATCGACATAGGTGAAGACCAGACGCTTCTTCTCGTCGGACAATACCTTCAAGGAATGTACATCAGGACTGTAGGCGGCCTGGGCTGAAAGCGCAAACCCGACTCCACGGGTTGAAAATGAAGGCAAGGCGGGATCAGCATTGGCAAGCAGTTTTACCTGTACGGCGTCGGGCTTGTTAGTTTCGCGGAAGCCCTTCAGGGTCAGGCTTTTCAAAGAAGCACCGGCGGTACTGAAGACAGCGATATATCGCTCAGTTTCAACGGTAACATCCGCTACTGAAACAGACTTGGGCAACGGCGTCGGGGTAGCAGACGCAGTTTGAACGCTTACAGCAGGAGGGGCCCCGACATTTTCAGTTTTGACAGGGGCAGGTGCAGCAGGGGCAGCTGCTTTTTTTTCCGGGCCGTAAAAAAGCGAAAACAGGTAGAAAACACCAATGGAAAGTACTACTGCAAGTATAGTCCTTTTTTCCATGAAAACACTCCGTGGTTGCTATCTGACAGGATCATAGCCGCCCGGATGCCAGGGGTGGCATTTGAGCAGACGGGATAGAGTCAACAGCATACCTTTATAGGGGCCGTAACGGCGTATAGACTGCAGTGAATAATCAGAACAGGTTGGGTAAAAACGACAGGAACCAGGAAGCAAGGGGGAAATACAGAACTGATATGCCCGGATAGCTGTTATAAGGATTCGTGACAGCATGAACGTAAACCGATCTGCTGAAAGGAACGCTGCAGTTCAGTGCTAAGGACTGCAACGCTGGTTTCAGCAGCCTGGCGTCGAACGATTACATTCAGATCCACGCCGGGCAACAGTGAACAATGATGACGGAAGAACTCTCTGACTTGACGCTTAAGACGATTTCTTACAACAGCATTACCTGTTTTCCGGCTTGCTGTAATCCCCAGCCGCGGGTGTCCGTATCCGTTTTCCCGCCAAACAACGACAAAAGACCGTCCGGAGACTACAGTCTTGCTGTCGGACAGTCTTAGGTACTCTGAACGGCTCAGCAGGCGATACTGCTTAGGAAAGCTGGCGCCATGCACCGATACTACAGGTACAGAATAAACTATTTGCTTGCGACCTGAACAGAGAGACGCTTACGACCCTTGGCACGACGACGCTTAATAACCAGGCGACCGTTTTTGCTCGCCATACGCACCAGAAAACCATGGGTGCGCTTACGGGATGTGTTACTGGGTTGAAATGTTCTTTTCACGACGCTACTCCAAATACTGTATTTTTACGTGGCACGATACCAAAACACCACTTTTCCTGCGCACAGGAACGGAACTTATAATCAAACAACACTGCCTTTGTCAAGGCTTTTTGTTTTCAGGAAAACCTGTTTTGACATTGAAAAATAGTGGCGGCTCTGCTAAGGTTTCAAGCCCCTAATTAGATAAATCCAGGTGTAAATCTACATAACTAGCTTAATTTACAGCTTTTCATGGTTATCAACAGTTGTTGATAACCATGTTTATAACCGATGTACTCAAGTACTCCGCTCGAACCGGATTTCCTGCTGCTGCCTGCTTTATACAGACGGCACTACCCTGAATGGATTGGAACCAGATCATATGCCTTCTTCAAAACAGACAACCATGCATACAATCTGGAATCAGACGGCAACAAATCTCGAAAAAGTTATATCCCCTCAAAATTATGCAAACTGGATTCAGCCAATTCAATTCAGCCACGCTGATCATCAATCCATCTATCTCACTGTTCCTAATCTGTTTTTCAAAGAATGGCTGCATGATAACTATCTTGATCTGATCAATAGTGCCTTATCGGTTACTGCAGATAAAAATATGCTGGTCAGCTTTATTATACAGGAAAAAGAACCTGAACTGCCGCCAGCAGAGCTGCCAGAAGAACCTGCCGTTAAACAGAGCTTGGATAGTCAGCCTAAAGAGGTTTCACCACTGAAAGAAACCCCTTCACTAAACCCTCGCTATACCTTTGACCAGTTTGTGAGTGGGGTTGGAAACCAGTTTGCCCATGCCGCAGCCATGGCAGTAGCTAATAACCCGGCAACTACCTATAACCCACTCTTTATTTACGGAGGAGTCGGGCTTGGTAAAAGCCACCTGCTCAATGCGGTTGGACATAAAATTTTACATGATAATGACAACACTAGGGTCTGCTACTGCTCAGCTGAAAAATTTATGCATGACATGGTAAACAGCATAAAACTTAATAAAATGGATGAATTCAGAGAACGTTTCCGTTCAATTGATGTACTGCTTATTGATGATATCCAGTTTATTGCCAGAAAAGAACGTACCCAGGTTGAATTTTTTCATACCTTTAACGCCCTGTATGAAGCAGGCAAACAGATCATCATTACATCAGATAAATTCCCACGTGAAATTGATCTGGAAGATCGACTGCGCTCACGTTTTGAATGGGGTCTTATTGCGGATATTCAAGCACCGGACCTGGAAACCAAAATAGCAATTCTCAAGAAAAAGGCGGATAGCAATAAAATCCAGCTACCTGATGATGTTGCATACTTTCTTGCATCAAGCGACACACGAAACATCAGAGAGCTTGAGGGCATGCTGATACGATTGGGAGCTTACAGCAGTCTGCAGCATATTCCGATCACACTCTCCATGGCAAAAAACAACCTGAAGGATATCCTGGTTGACAAACGAAAAGAGATCACTGTCGAACTGATCCAGAAAACTGTTGCTGACTATTTTGGGCTCAAGATAGCTGACTTAAAGTCTGAAAAACGCCTGAAAGCGTTTGTACAGGCCCGCCAGATAGCTATCTGGCTCTGCCGCGATATGACGACAGCATCCTATCCAGACATTGGAGCCAGGTTTGGTGGAAAAGATCACTCAACCGTTATTCACGCTGCCAAAAAAATAGAAAAATTACTGGCTGACGATACTAACCTATTAAAAACAATAGATGAATTAAAGGAAATAATACTCCGTTAACAGTTATTCCTATACCCTGTGTATACAACTGTTGATAGCTGTGGGTAGCATCGCAACTGTTCATAAGTCACCTGAAATGGGGTCTGTAATCAACAAGCTCAATATGATATAAACCATGTTATTTTAGTATTTTAAAAGTTATTCACGCTTTCCACAGGCCTAATAATATTAATAAGACTTTAAAGTATTTAAATAAGACATAATCTACTGAAACACAAAACCAAGGAGTCTGACATGAACTTCATAATCGAACGAGACACCTTCTTAAAGGCGTTGCAAAAAGTGCAGGGAATTGTCGAAAAACGGACATCAATGCCGATTCTCTCCAATATTTTGATTGAAGCTCAAGGCGACTCACTTGAGATACTTGCCACAGACCTGGAAGTGGGCCTCAAAGGCAGCTATCCGGCTAAAGTTGAAACCGAAGGAAAAATTACGGTTGGCGCAAAAAAGCTGTATGAAATTGTAAAAGAGCTGCCAAACAAGGAAATTACTTTTATTTCAAAAGAAAATGACTGGGTAGAGATAACCTGCGGTAAGGTCAGATTTAACATTGTTGGTTTGCCTTCAGATGAATTTCCTGCTGTTGCGTCGGTAAAAGATGTACAGCTGCTTGAACTTGAAGCATCTTTACTCAGAAAGATGATTGAAAAAACCTCCTATGCCATCTGCAATGATGAAACAAAATATAACCTGAACGGTATCTTTACCAGGGTTGAACAGACTGAAAACGGTCAGGTTTTGAAGATGGTTGCAACCGACGGGCATCGCTTGTCAATTGCCTCAGGTGTATTTAACGGAACAGCTAATCCAGAACTTTTAAAAGGAGTTATCCTGCCTAAGAAGGGTATCTACGAAATCAAGAAAATTACTGATGAAGGAGATGGACTGCTGCAATTCGGTTTTGTTGACAGCAGTGCTGTTCTTAAAAAAGGTGACACCACACTGGTCATGCGATTGGTGGATGGCGAGTTCCCTGATTATACACGGGTTATCCCTGCGGCAAATGACCAGATTGTGAAAGCACCACGCGAAGAACTGATCCATGCCGTACGGCGGATGGCTATCCTGTCTAGTGAAAAGTTCAAGGGAATCATGCTGGAGATCGAAGGAAATGGAGTCAAGATATCATCTAGCAACCCGGAACTTGGTGATGCCATGGAAGAACTGGATGTGCAGTACGATGGCAGTCCTTTTTCGGTCCGTTTTAATGCACGTTACCTGCTTGATGTACTGATGGTATCAGAAAGTCAGTACGTACTGATGAAGTTTAAAAACGAGCTGTCTCCTTCAATTGTAACGCCGGATTCAGATGATGAACTCTTAGCGGTTATTATGCCGATGAGGCTCTAGGAAGACTGTGTTTGTAAAACAGGTATGGCTTGAACAGTACCGCAACATACAAACAGCCTGCATTCAACCGGCACGGCATCTGACGGTCCTGTACGGCTCTAATGGCCAGGGTAAAACCAATTTTCTGGAATCAGTGTACCTGCTTGGAAATGCACGGCCGTTTCGTTCAGTAAAGCTGCCGGATCTCATTAGTCATGGCAACAGGACAGCGGCAGTTAGAGGAACAGTATTTTCAGCAGGTGTTCAAAGTGACATCGTACTTCGGCTGGAACAACATACCCGCCGGGTAACGGTTGACGGTAAGGGGATCCAGCGGGCAGCTGACCTGCATGGAAGACTGGCAGTCGTTATCTTTTCGCCTGATGACACCGCTATGGTCAAGTTGGGGCCGGAAACCAGGCGTCGCTATCTGGATCGATCGCTCTATGCCAGTGATGCAGGTTTTCTGCAGGATTATCACAGCTATTACCGGATTCTCAAGCAACGCAATGCCCTGCTAAAGACCAATCAGCTGGAAGGTCTGGATCTCTGGACAGAACAGCTGGCAGAGGCTGGCAGCAGGCTGATGGACCATCGACAACGCTATGCAGACCGGCTTAATCACCTGCTTCAGCAAAAATATCAGCAGATAGCCGGAGAGCAGGAAAAGGTAGCGCTTGTCTACCAGCCTGATCTGCCCTGCACAGCTGAAGATGACAGAGCTGAAATAGTGCGTACAGTGCTGAATAACCAGCGAGAACAGGATCTGCGCTACAAAACCACCGGTCGTGGCCCACATCGGGATGACCTTACTTTTTTAATCGGGGGCAGATCCCTGAAAGGCTTTGGTTCTCAGGGGCAACAACGCAGCTTTGTACTGGCACTGAAAATGGCAGAACTGGACCACCTTCAGGAAACCTTTGGTGAGATGCCGGTACTATTACTTGATGATATCGCTTCTGAACTGGACCGGGAGCGGATGAAGAACCTGCTGAGTTATGTACGCCAGCGGGAGGTCCAGGTACTGATAACAACAACCGACGTAACTCCCTTTCTTCCGGTACTGCAGCAGGACAGCAAGCTATTCCGGGTTGAAGAAGGCAGACTGACGTACGAAGGAAACGGAACACCATGAGCGAGCTTGAACAGAACGGAACAGCAGGATCAAATGAGTACGGCGCCGGTAGCATCAAGGTCCTTGAAGGGCTTTCAGCAGTACGGAAACGCCCGGCTATGTATATCGGCTCTACTGCCAGTGCAGGTTTGCACCACCTGGTCTATGAAATCGTTGATAACTCAATTGACGAAGCGCTGGCCGGACACTGTAATGACGTTACCGTCACCATCAACACTGACGGATCAGTTACCGTGGTGGATAACGGGCGGGGTATCCCCACCGACATGCACCCCACCGAAGGACGTTCAGCAGCCGAGGTCGTTCTTACCGTGCTGCATGCCGGCGGCAAGTTCGATAACGACTCCTACAAGGTATCAGGCGGTCTGCACGGGGTTGGTGTCTCCGTGGTAAACGCCCTGTCCAAATGGCTGGAGCTGGAGATACGACGTGATGGCAAAATCTGGCGTCAATCCTACCGCCGTGGCGAGCCTCAAGCTCCCCTGGAAGTTACCGGCAATACCCGGCGACGTGGTACCAAAGTCACCTTTATGCCTGATGAGGAGATCTTTGAGACCACAGAATTTTCCTTTGATGTTCTGTCCCAGCGTTTGCGTGAACTGGCTTTCCTGAATGCCGGAGTGCGGATCAAGATTAATGATGAACGGGCTGACGGAAAATCCCATGACTTTTTCTACGAAGGTGGCATCAACTCCTTTGTGGAATACCTGAACCGGGCCAAGACACCGCTGCATCAGAAGCCGATCTACTTCAAAGGGGAAAAGGGCGGCGTGGAGATGGAAGTCTCCATGCAGTACAACGACACTTATGATGAAAAGATCTTCAGCTTTGCCAATAACATCAACACCCATGAGGGCGGCACCCACCTGGCAGGTTTCAAGGCAGCCCTGACCCGCACCATGAACACCTATGCAGCCGGTAACAACCTGACCAAAAACGCAAAGGTAGCCATCTCGGGCGATGACCTGCGGGAAGGAATGACCTGCGTCATCTCGGTCAAGATCCCCCAACCGCAGTTTGAAGGTCAGACCAAGACCAAACTGGGTAACTCGGAAGTTAAAGGCTATGTTGAATCGCTCTTAAATGAAAAGCTGGCAGTCTACCTGGAGGAAAACCCACAGGTGGCCAAGCGGATTCTGGAAAAATCCATTGAAGCTGCCCGTGCCCGTGAGGCAGCCCGTAAGGCTCGTGACCTGACCCGCCGTAAAGGAGCCCTGGATCTGGGCGGTCTGCCCGGCAAACTGGCTGACTGTCAGGA
>DAIQQT010000373.1:0-3072 GCA_036786685.1 Trichlorobacter sp. | reverse complement strand
CGTTGGTGAAGTGGCTGCAGCCTGGGCATGTGGGGCACTCTCGCTGGAGGCGGCAACACAGGTCATCTACCACCGCAGCCAGTTACAAGGCAGCACAAAAGGCCAGGGGCAGATGACCGCTGTTGGGACAGGAGCACCCCAGGCCGCACAGTTGCTTGCTGCTACCGGACTTACAGATTTTCTGACCATCGCCGGTATCAACAGCGGTAAAGGTGTTACGGTTACAGGTGCCGCTGACCACCTTGCACAGTTTGAGCAGGCCCTTACCGACCGGAATATTTTCTGCAGGCGCCTTGCCCTTGATTACGCCTTCCATAGTCCGGCTATGGACCCGCTTCAGCAAGGCATCTGTACATCACTCGCCCCACTGCAACCGCAATCAGCTGTTATTCCGTTCTATTCCACGGTTACCGGCAGCCTCTGTGAAGGTACCTCCCTTCATGCTGACTACTGGTGGCACAACCTGCGTCAACCGGTTCTGTTTGCCCAAGCCATTACACAGATGCTGGAGGATGGCGCCGGTGTCTTTATAGAAGTAAGTCCCCACGCAATCCTGCAGCATTACCTGCGTGACTGCCTGAACGACGCCTCGCAACAAGGCTGCATCATCAATACCGGACTGCGGGATGATGACGGTCCTCATAAAATACTTGAAACCGTTAAGCGGGCGATGGCAAGTGGTATTCCGGTCAACTGGGATCTCTATTTCCCCCGCAAGACAGGGCCGATTGATCTGCCCCACTACCCCTGGCAGCGAGAACAGCACTGGCATGCGGTCACACCGGAGTCGCACGGCCTGCTGTATCGCTACAAAGAACACGGTCTGTTGGGCTATCAACTCCCCCAGCATGAACTTGTCTGGGAAAATCAACTTGACACCCAACTTGTGCCGATGCTTGCCGACCATCGAGTTGGCGATGCCATTGTTTTTCCTGGTGCCGGCTTTGTTGAACTGGCACTGGCGGCGGCCCACGCCTGGCAACCCGGGGAATGCTGCGTCATTGACGAGCTTGAAATCAATTCCGCCCTGCTACTGAAGGCAGATCGTTCAAAGCTGATACGCACCTCAATCGACCCATCCCATGGAGGTCTTGAAATCAGGGCAAAAGAGCTCACCAGTAGCGATCCCTGGGAACACCATGTCAAGGCACGCATTCTGATTGGCACCGTAGCAGGGGCGGAAAGCAGCAGCCTGCCCCTGCCACAACGCCTGCCCGACTTCAGCGGCACAGACCATCAGCGGTTGACAGAGATGACCGGACTGGGCTATGGCCCCAGCTTCCAGGGTATCGTATCAGGATGGCGTGAAGGCGGCTCCGTTACCGCAACTTTGCATCCTACAGATGATGCACCAGACTACCATCTGCATCCGGCCTCTCTCGATTGCGCCTTTCAGTTGATATTTCATCTGCTCAATGAAACCACCACCGTAGAACAGGGCATGGTCTTTATACCGGTCAAAATAGGCCGGGTAATTTTGCATGGCACGCAACGCATACCACAACGGGCCCAAGCAACACTGCTCCGCCGTTCTCCCCACTCACTGCTGGCGGAATTTGTCCTTGCCGACGTAGAAGGCCATCCTGTTGCAAGCATCCTGAACACTCGCTTTAAGGCTGTTCGGCTTACAACAAAACGTGCAGAACACAGCCTTCGTTTTCTCAGGTACCATACCATCCCTTGTCCACATCCATTGATGCAACCAACAGAACCGCCACTGCTATACAATCAGTTTCTACAGGAAATACGCGAGGCAGTCAGCCGCTCAGTACTCAAAGGGAGTCATCGCAGCTACTCTGAAGAAATTGACCCACTTCTTGACGTTCTGTGTAGCCGCTTTACTCTGGAGGCACTGCGCCCCCTGACCGGTGAAGACCGGCTTCTGACCGGTACGGCCCTTGATGATGTGCGGAGTATATCTCCTGAAGCGGCGCGACACCTCGATTACCTACTTTCCAGTGCCCTGCAGGATGGCTCCATAACAGCAGTTGGTAATGGCTGGGAACTGCCGGAATGTACAGCAGAAGACATCTCTGCTCAGGACATCTGGTTCAGCCTTTTCCATGACCATCCGGACAGTTTCCCGCTCCTTCACGCTGTTGCCCGAACAGGACTGCACCTGAAGCGACTGATTGCCGGAGAAATATCAGAAACGTCGGTATCCGTTGGAACCGCCATGCGTACCGCACTCTTCCATAACCTGCTGGGAAGTGCAACGCAGCGTAAACTTGAACAGGCATTAGGAAAATTGATCTTCAGCAGCCTGAAAGCGCTGCCCGCGGGTAACCGTCTGGATATTATGGAAATTTCCGATGGACAGCCGCTCTTTGCGTCTGCAATCTGCCGGACATTGGACTTCAACCACTGCAGCTATCTTTTTGCGACCCCCCATGTGGAAACAGCCGCTGACCTCCAACAGCAGCTTGACCGGTTTCCTGCAGCAGAGATCAGAGTATTCACTACAGGGAGTGAGCCTGGACCGTCAGGGAATGAGCGTTGCTACCACCTGGCTATTGTAAACGCTGACTTTGCCGGCATTGAAGAAACCGGTAACGCCCTGCGGTATGCCTTTTCACGGCTGGCTCCGGACGGCTGTGTACTTTTTCTCGCGCAACACCCCTCGCGATGGGCTGACTTTGTGTTCGGCGGCCAAAAAGAGTGGTGGCATCTCGCTTCTCAGGGTAGTCCACTCTCACCTCTGCAGCCCCCGCTTTTCTGGCAGAAGCAGATGGAGCAGATCGGATTTCTGAATATTGAATGCGGTGAATTATCACCCCAGACCTCATCCGGCCCCTACCTGCTGCTTGGTCAGTCTCCCGGTTCCAAAGCCCTGGACACCGATGTCCAGACCTATGAGAACCTTCATCGGGGCTGGCTGATCGTTACCGACCAGCAGGGCTACTCTGCCGAACTGGCCAGACACCTTGCAGACCGTATACAACAAATGGGTGGAAACGTTGCCCTAACCACCAGCAATTCATCCCGGGGTCTTGCGGATGAGCTTCCGAAGCTAGAAACGCTGCAGGTTGCGCGCTACGGAATTATCCATCTGCAAGGCCTTGCACCATCATC
>DAIQQT010000372.1:0-3084 GCA_036786685.1 Trichlorobacter sp. | reverse complement strand
AAAGCATTGCCAAATCCTCAATTGGCGCTGCTTTGAAAACTATGGGACAGCAGTGGGGCACACCACAGCAATGACAAAGAAACAGCTTGATTTACCAATTGTATACTGTTAGAGGGAGACATCAATTTAAACAGGCAACTCATTATATGGAGGAAACATGTCATCAATACTGGTTGAGTTAACGGCTAACATTGTATCTTCGCACGCTGCAACAGTTGAAATGAGTTCTGACGAACTGTTACAAGAGATTCAAAAAGTCTACGCAGCACTTAAGAATCTTGATGCTAATGGAGCTATTGAAGAAGAGGCAGTTGCTAAAGAAGCTGCACCAGCCATCTCACCCAAAAAATCAATTCAGAAAGATCAGATCATCTGCCTGATCTGTGGCAAAGGCGGTTTTAAGACCCTTTCCCGCCACCTGAAGCAGGCCCATGGTATGAAGGCAAGTGAGTACCGCAAACAGTTTGGCATTGCCAGTGGTACCCCTCTGGCAGCTAAAAACTACTCGGAAGCCCGGCGTCAGTCGGCCATCACCAACAATCTCAGTGAAAAGCTGGCAAAAGGCCGGGCGACCCGTATGGCGAATCTGGCAGCAAAGAAAGCAGCACCGGAAAAGGCACCCAAGGCTACTCCTGCAAAGACAGCTAAGGCCGCTCCGGCAAAAGCGCCTAAAGCTCCTGCAGCAAAAGCTCCAAAGTCTGCTACGGCTGCCAGGGCAAAGAAAAAATAACCTGTCTGCTCCATTAATAAAAAGCCGCCGCTGAAAAGCAGGCGGCTTTTTTTATAGCCCAAGCAGCATGGAAAGGGTTCGTGACAACAGGGCAAACTCTTCAATAGCCAGGGTCTCACCGCGACGTTTGCCGTCAATGGAGCAGGATGACAGCACCTGTTCAAGCTGCTCCGACTCCGCCAGACCACCACTTTTCAGACAGTTCCAGAGTGTCTTGCGCCGCATACCAAAGGCAGCCTTGACCAGCCGTTCAAACAGTGCCTGGTTACCCACCTCAACCCGAGAAGCAGCCAGCGGGGTCAGGCTGATCACCACTGAATCCACCTTGGGTGCCGGAAAAAAACAGCCGGGCGGCACCAGAAACTCGCGCTTTACCTCAAACCACTGGCGGAACAGCACCGTCAAAATGCCATAATCACTGCAGTCAGGCTGCGCTGCCAGGCGTTCCCCCACCTCTTTCTGCAGCATCACCACCAAGCGGGAAAAACGCTGACGTTCTTCAAGGAACCTGAACAGCACCGGGGTTGAGATATTGTACGGCAGGTTGGCCACCACCTTGTGGGTATGGCTGCCCAGCAACTGTTCAAAATCAACCTTCAGGATATCCTGTTCATGAATAACAACCTGCTCTTGTCCGGCAAACCGGTCACGCAGCAGCGCAGCCAGATCACGATCAAACTCTACGGCCACCAGATGCCCGGCTTGTGCAGCCAGCAGTTCCGTTAACGCCCCCCTGCCCGGCCCCACCTCAAGCACACGGTCGGTTGGCTGCAGGTGCGCTGCAGTCAGGATCTTTCTGATGATATTATGATCACTGAGAAAATTCTGGCCCAGAGCCTTGCGGGGACGGGGAAAGGACTGGTTCATGGCAGCTGCTCCCAACGTGCCACCTGATCAAGGGGCCAGGTGGCGGTTGCATCCATGGCAAGGTTATCCTGGCACCCGGCTGAGAGATAGGCATCACCGGCCACCGCCAGCATGGCAGCATTATCACCGCATAGCTTAGGTGGTGCCAGATGCAGCTCAACACCACGTTCATTGCTCATCTTCTGCAGACTGGTCCGCAGGCCGCTGTTACAGGCCACACCGCCCCCCACCACCAGACGGGTCAGTCCTTCCTGCTGCAGGGCAGCCATGGTCTTTTTTACCAGCACTTCGCAAACTGCAGCCTGAAACGAGGCACAAAAGTCGCTCAGTTCCTGCCCCTGTGGCAGGGCAGGCTGTTTTTTCAAGTGGGTCAACACTGCGGTCTTAAGCCCGCTAAAGCTGAAGTTAAGGCTGCCATCATGCAGCAGCGGCCGTGGCAGTTTGACAGCCTGAGGATTCCCGCTCTGGGCCAGCCGGTCAATCAATGCACCACCTGGGTAAGCAAGCCCCAGCAGGGTAGCTGATTTGTCAAACGCCTCACCTACCGCATCATCAATGGTGCGCCCCAGAATACGATAACAGCCAATCCCATCCACCCGATAGAGGTGGGTATGCCCACCGGACACCACCAGCCCCAGAAACGGAAACGGTACCGGCTGTTCCAGGAAACCGGCCAGCAGATGTCCCTCAATATGATGTACCCCAACCAGCGGGATTCTGCAGGCCAGGGCCAGGGATTTTGCCATTGAGACCCCCACCAGCAAGGCCCCCAGCAGCCCGGGACCGCGGGTTACGGCAATCCCTTCAATATCGGTCAGCGTCACACCTGCCTCGTCCAATGCCTGGCGGATCACCGGGGTGATCATCTCCAGATGCTTACGGGAGGCGATTTCAGGCACCACACCGCCGTACTCAGCATGGATCGCCACCTGGGACGACACCACGCTGGACAGGACCAAACGGCCGTCGCGAACTACTGCGGCGGCCGTTTCATCACAGGATGTTTCAATGGCTAAAATAAGCATAAAAGGTCAATTTCTTCCCAGATAAAGAAACGTGATGTTTTCGTAAGATCAAGGCGCACAAGGGGTTGCGCGGAGACGTACTGTATGCGGTACGTCGCACAAGCAAGCCCAACGGGCAACGCCGATATTGCGGAAAAAGCACGT
This sequence comes from Trichlorobacter sp., assembly GCA_036786685.1. Taxonomy (GTDB): domain Bacteria; phylum Desulfobacterota; class Desulfuromonadia; order Geobacterales; family Pseudopelobacteraceae; genus Trichlorobacter. Next base: position 318 of record DAIQQT010000372.1, on the reverse strand, counting down.
TTCTACAGCAGGTTTGCCGCCAGTTCTGCCAGCTCGGACCGCTCACCACGGGTCAGGGTGACATGGGCCGAGATCCGCTCGTTCTTGAACCGCTCCACCAGGTAGGACAGACCGTTGCTGGAGGAGTCCACATAGGGGTTGTCAATCTGGTACGGGTCGCCGGTCAGGACGATCTTGGTCCCCTCTCCGGCCCGGGTCACAATGGTCTTGATCTCATGGGGGGTCAGGTTCTGGGCCTCATCCACAATCAGGTACTGGTTGGGGATTGAACGGCCACGGATGTAGGTCAACGGCTCGATATCCAGCAGCCCCATAGCC
>DAIQQT010000371.1:0-3088 GCA_036786685.1 Trichlorobacter sp. | reverse complement strand
CCGTTACGCAACACAAACCCCACCGGTTTCTGCATCCAGCCGTTGGCTATCAGAATCCAGAGAGCAGAAAAGTTGGTACCGAAGGCTGCCAGCCAAATGGTGGTGGCGTGAGCCTTCTTGGAGAGTTTGTCCCATCCGAAGATCCAGACACCGATAAAGACCGACTCAAGGAAGAAGGCAGCAGTCGCCTCAATGGCCAGTGGCGCTCCAAAGATATCACCCACGTAGCGGGAGTACTCGGCCCAGTTCATACCGAACTGGAACTCTTGAGTAATACCGGTGACCACGCCCAGGGCAAAGTTGATCAGGAACAACTTTCCCCAAAATTTGGTCATCCGCAGGTAGGTTTCGTCACCAGTCTGCACATATCTGGTTTCAAACCAGGCAGTTAAAACAGAAAGACCTAACGTAAGCGGGACGAAGATGAAGTGGAACATGGTGGTGACTGCGAACTGCAGTCGGCTGAGGGCGACGATGTCCATGCTTCCTCCTTATGGGTAGTCAGGCGGTCATTGTGCCGCCATGAAGGAGTGTACTCGGACTTTTTTAAAAATCAAGCACAAAAAGACCAACTTGATCCTTAATGTCATGATACATATATTCCAATATTACGAAACATACTGTTTTTACGGTTATTGTTGCGGGATTAAAATGAGAGAATACTCACAAATAAAAAAACTATTTTTCAGACATAGCGTAACGGGTCGTTTAAGCCAGCCTCGCTAAATCCTTTGAGGCGTAGACGACAGGAATCACAGACACCACAAGAGAGTCCTTCCGGGGTTGGGTCGTAGCAGGAGTGGGTCTGGCTGTAATCAACCCCCAGTGCAGTGCCTTGCTTAATAATCTCTGCCTTGGTCAGATTAATTAACGGAGTATGAATAGTGAACTGCCCGGTCCCCTCTACCCCGGCCTTCGTCGCCAGGTTGGCCATCCGCTGGTAGGCATCAATATACTCGGGACGACAATCAGGGTAGCCAGAATAGTCCAGAGCATTTACGCCGATGAAAATATCATAGGCTCCCAGCACCTCGGCCCAACCCAGTGCGAAAGAAAGAAAAATGGTATTACGGGCCGGAACATAGGTAACCGGGATATCGTGCCCTACCCCTTCTTTAGGCACCTCAATCTCACTGGTCAGGGCACTGCCACCCACCTGGCGCAGATCAAAGGCAACCACCAGATGCTCCACCGCCCCCAGCTTCTTTGCATTGGCGCGGGCCAGATCAAGTTCATGACGGTGGCGCTGACCATAATCAAAGCTGATGGCATAGGGAGTAAAGCCCTGATCCTGAGCAATGGCAAGACAGGTGGTGGAATCAAGACCGGAGCTATAGAGAACAACGGCTTTACGCATAAGAAAAACCTCCCTGACAGATAATCTGCTCAGGGAGGATAACGGGTCAGATTGAAAGGGTCAAGGATTACACGCTTCGTCAAGCACCTGCTTGACCTCTCGGGCGCATCATCTGCCCCGCGGTGACAGCTCTTTGCAGCGCCCCAAGGTGCAGGCACCGGTCATACGGCTGATATCATCCACCGTAGTTGCGCCGTCTTTTTTTGCCTGCCGGATTGCCCTGGCAGTTACCTTGCTACAGAAGCAGACCAGCTCGTCATCATGCATCTAATTATCCTCCTCAATGACAGCACGCTTCCTGTCGTTGCTGATGCTGCAGCGGCTTGATCAGCGGCCCGCCATTGCAGTCGCTGCACTCAAGCTGAATGGTGGTATGGGTGATATGAAAGCGATGTTCAAGGGTATGTTCAATCCGGTGCAACAGATCGCTGCGTCTATCATCATAGCCTGCTGCAACCTCAACATGTACGGACAGGGCGGTGATGTGCGAACAGACCGACCAGACGTTCAGGTGGTGCAGATCCTGTACCCCTTCGACAGCACGGATGCCTGCTGCCACTTCCGCCAGATCCAGCCCGCGGGGAGCCCCTTCCATCAGGATATGCACCGAATCCCGCAGCACCCGCCCTGCCCCGGCAAGGATCAGCAGGCCGATGGCGGCAGATAACAGGGCATCCAGCAGGTACCAGCCGGTATAGTACATCACAACCCCGCCGATGATCACCCCAACCGATGCCGCAGCATCTCCCACCACATGCAGGAAGGCGCTCTTCACGTTCAGGTCGTCATGACTGTGGCTATGCAGCGTCCTGGCGGCCAGCAGATTCATCACCAGGCCGATGGCGGCAATTACCAGCATCAAGCCGCTTTTGACCGGTTCAGGAGTGGCAAAACGCCCCCAGGCCTCAAACAGAATTCCCGCTCCCATCAGAAAGACGGTCAGACCGTTAACAAAGGAAGCAAACACCTCTGATCGGTGAAATCCGAAGGTATGCCGCTCCGAGGTGGGTCGTGCGGCCAACTGCACGGCGGCCAGCGAGAGCACCAGGGCAAACAGATCCAGAAAGACATGGGCGGCATCGGACAAAAGTGCCAGCGAGTTGGTCCAGAGGCCGCCTGCCACCTCAGCCACCAGGGTTACTGCAGTCAGGGCGATGGCAACCTTGAACTTGCCGGTTATGCGAGTATCCAGTGAGGTCACAAATCCGTCAGCTGCAAGAACAACTGCAGGAGCAGCTGAGGCCTTTCGCCTTACCAAAGGCCTCACGTCCTTCCTTGTATGCCAGCCAGGCGATGCCGACCGCGCCAACCGCATCAAGCCAGCCCAGACCGGTCAACTCATATCCAACACTGGACACCATCAGAACCAGCGAGAGATAAAGGCAGGCCCTGGAACAGGCTGCATCAGAAAGAATGGCCGGTGAGTTCAGGGCGTGTCCGACCCTTGTCTTCTGCTGGATCAAAAACCACATGAAGGAGATGGAAATCAGCGAGATCACGATCCCCCAGAGTGTGGTCTCTGGTTTATGGCTGCTTGACAGATTGATGACGGCAGTCAGCAGCAGCCCGGCGGTCAGTAGATAAAAGGCGGAGCCGGTAATCCGCAGGGCTCGCTGTTCAAAGGCATCGCGCTGCTCACCACCATGATGTGCGATCCTGCGCAGCATGTGCCATACCCCCACGGCAGAGACCACCTCAATAAAGGAGTCCATACCGAAACCAAACAGCGAC
>DAIQQT010000011.1:0-17556 GCA_036786685.1 Trichlorobacter sp. | reverse complement strand
GGCCCTTGTTGTCGACCGGCTGGTCGAACTGCATCTGAGGAATGACAAGCTGGGTTAGCCTTTCCGCCATTTCATCTGAAATTACATAGGTGTTCACAAGGGTGTGCGCGGCGCTCGATTTATCCGCGTCACGCAACTGAACGACTGACTCAATCGGATCAAATTGGATAAGATCCCCGTATTTCATTTCTCCTCCATATTCACAATCAAAGCATCAACTGAGTCATAAGATCGGTATTCAGGGTGTCCATTTTCGGCGTACGAAAGCCTGCCTGAATGCATGGTCCCGTTCCATGAGGCCACAACGGCACGATTTCTCGAAATGGACTGCAGCAGGCGCAAGGGGTCTTGCTTGAGGTCCTTGTCAAAGAGAATTTCAAGGTTATCCAGCACTACTGTTAATTGGGCTTTATCAACGATCTGGTTGAGTATGGCAGGTAATCGAAGCGACCGCTGTTTTGCAGTCAGCTCAAGCAGTTCGGCTGACAACTCCAGGTTGACGTTGATGACGGATGTACCGTACCCCTCAGCGATCTCACGGAGAACGCCCGTCTTACCGGAACCGGTCTCCCCCACCAGCAGTACCAGGCGGTGATACAACCCTTCTGCTGCCTGGAGAGATTGTTTTATTTTGTCTAGGGCTGTAAAGGACATCAATGAGCTCGCATTGTACTGCTCAACATAGAAATTTAATTCATATCACAGCTTATTTCTGACTCTATTTCATAAATCAGACACTTGTGTATACCGTATCAGCAGGCCCCAGTCAAACAACCATCAGGCTAATTTGTGACGCCTGCGTCGTATATTGTCAGAATCAACATCACCGGCAGCTTGCTTCCGCTTTCACCCCTCAACCTGCACGCCAATCTGCTCCTGAATTGAAATAAAAATCCGGTTCCCCCCAGCTTCCGCGCTGCGCTTGTGCAGCCGGTTCCCCCCATATTTTTACCGCTACGCTTTTCACTTCCTCCACAGACCGGGCAAGCCTTTGTCATTTGGTTTCAGGTCTCACCGGCGCTGCGCTGTACTCCACGTTCTTAGGTATCCGGTTGTGCGGGTGTTTCCCGCTCTGTTGATTCCCATCACCCCAGTTCAGGTGAGGGTGATGGAACTCAAAGAGCAAAAGGAAACACCCAGATCTTTCACAACCGAATACCGCAGACACCGAGAGCCAGAGGGTTCAGGAATCTAAAGAGCAAGAAGGGGGAAACCACTAATGAAATTAATCAATCTCAATCAATTTGTATCAGTCATCACCGCATCCACAACCGTTGCAAAAGCTGGGTCAGCCACACTGTTTATTTTATCGCTGATCATCGTCTGGCAGTTGATCAGTCACGGTCAGGCAGCATTGGGAATTTACATGCTGATCGGAAACCTGCTGGAAAAATATCATCACCAACATGCCAGCAACGAAACCGGCGAACACGTGGTCCACATCGTCGCCCATACCACCAAGACCCACTAATACAGACAACAACCGGCACGGGGAATCTATCCCCGCCGATGGAGGATATAGCCATGACAAATGCAACCAGAAAAACAATAGACGTAATCAATGTACAGATGGTGAAGGAACGCCACTACCTTTACAATGCGGAAAGGTTAACCGCACCAGAGCAGGCAGCAAAAGCATTCTGTGAGATTATCGGCGACCCGGATCGAGAATATTTTGTCACACTGATGCTGGACGGCAAAAACCGAATCACTGGCCTGCATGTTGTATCAGAGGGCAGCCTGAATCAGTCGATTGTCCATCCCCGCGAGACCTTCAAGGCCGCAATATTGGCAAACGCCGCAGCTGTGATCCTGGCCCACAACCACCCCAGCGGCGATACAGCACCCAGCCGTGAGGACCGCGAAATTACCCGCCGACTGCAGGAAGCCGGGGAACTGCTGGGAATCAGAGTTTTAGATCACGTCATAGTCGCCACTGACAGCGGGAATTATCTTTCATTCACCGAATCCGGCCTGTTGTAATCTACCATGCATCCGGGCAGTGGAAGCCCTGCCCGGTACCTGTAAAAATATGCGGCCCGCCTTTGGCGGGCTGCCGGGTGATATAAAAATGTACAAACAAAAGCGCCGGGGTTGGGATGAAAACAAACCACATTTTCACCCGCCCCGGCGCCTTTTTGCTGCTTTGTGTGCCACGGTAAACGCCGGCACCCACTGTACATCTTGCTGCGGAACCCCCGCAGCTGGGTTTCCACATCCATTCATATTCCAACAAGCAGAATACGTTTGCATATGGACTTCGTACTACTACCGCCTGTAGGCTTCAAATCGTTTCAACCACTACAGCATCAATCCAAAACAACCAGTATAATGGCTTCATCCCCTTCGCCCAGCCGGTTTTATTCCCGGCTCAGATGTCCATCGCTTACACCTCTTGGCCCGCCTGGCCCGTTGGCTGCCTGACGCTCTTAACGTCAGGTCGGACGCATCCGTTGCCTGCTTATGCAGGAGGTTACTACGAGACTTCCGTGCCCAACCAGTGTGTACACTGGCAGGTTACATCCCCGATTCATACATCCGGCACGTACCTTTTCAGGCCGCCCGCCGACGTGGGCTTTTACTCCACTGACGCTTGATAACGATACAAGGAAGGTGGCTCCTGTGCTGCAGCAAAAATGGTAGCCTATCGCTACTGTGTACGAATTTCCCCCGACGGAGTGTCATGGCTAAGGGTAGTTTTCATCCGTGCTGTAACTTTAAGATGGAGCTTTACTTTCGTTCACCATTTTGTATCTGCCGGTCGCATCTTCCAATGCTTTAAACCGATTGCTCTAATCCTGTAAGGTTCACAGTTTGCCAACACCATAGAGGCCGCCACCTCTACCACTGTTTATACTCACAGGACCACCGGTTCCGGCGCGGGTATTTTGCATACGCATAGCCCCCGCCTCTTTACAGAGTTACGTCATGTACTATCCAGGCGCACCACCCCAATCCATCGGATGGACTAATCTGTCTGCAGTCGTGGACTCAACTACTGGTCACTCAGGATACGGGAGGTGGCAGCCTCCCTTGATGCATCCTTTGCTTCCGTAGCTGGTCCCAGAACCACGCGGGCGTCTTTCGATCGCACGTGGCTCCCTAGCCATCCTTATTCTCTGTTTTACTACAATGTAGGTGGCGAACCTACATCGACCGTTGGCAGCGGCCATCACAGAAACTTCGGATTTACTGGTGTGTGGATGGTATCCACGGTTCAACAACAATCTATATCAACAGCTTTCGCTGGAGGCTGGGGATTGTCGCCTTTTCCACCATCAAACAGGTTGCCGGATCAGACCGGCAGCAGACAGATGACGGGTGACACTAGGGTCAGAAGCAAGGCGCGTGGCGCTAGGGCCAGAAGCAGGAGCGTGTAGCTCAAGGGCTTGAGTACTGCGGAACGAGTGATAGTGTCATAATACATTAAAACAGTGTGCCGCGTAGCGCCAAATATTGTTTCTAAATCCACTCCCAACATGCAGCCTCAAAAGGCTGAAATGCTTAGCATTTACACCAAATGACTGTGCCGCTATGCTGGCGGCAACCTGTCAGTGTTTGGCTGACAGGTTGGAGGCTAAAATATGGCATGCAACTATTTTTCATTTTTAATTAAAAAATCTTGACAAGTCAAAAAAACATTATATATGGGTCACACATAATGGGCAATTCCGCCAACAAGGGTGGGTTGTTCTGGCCTACATAAACAGAGAGACGGCAACGGCAGTAGTGTTGCCAGCAAGCAATTCAGTGGACTGATCCAGAAGCTGAATGAAGCAAATGTAGACTGACTGGTTGGACAGAGCCATGTCAGTCAATTCGGGGGTCGCTCCCCCTTCATCCCTGATCCATCTGAGCATATCAGGGATGCGACCAATGACAGCGTGTCAACTGCCATGATGGTGGCAGAAGCAAGGACGGTTCCGCATCGCATTGACAGCGACCGGACCACCCGCGTGTCTCCAGTTCACGGCCTTTGCAGCATACGTTGCAGTAGTGCGACCAGTGTTTGAGTCTGGTCTGCCAATGGTATCCGTATGTGCAGGGGATCGTGTAACCAGTGAGACAATTCAACCTACCATTTAACACCAACGGGCCATTGTCGCAAATGCGATAGTGGCCTTTCTGTTGAATGCGTCCGCAACACTCGGCTGAGAACTTCCTTTCCATGCAGTACCCCCACCTGATGGCAGGTGGCTGTGCCGTGTCGGCAGCAACCAGCCAGCGGAAAAATCTCTCCCCATTACTGGAAGGAGGCTCTATGGCGCTGATCATAGAGAAAAACAGCAGAAGGAATCGTATCCAGTTTTCGGTCAATGACGAGATGTACAAGAAGTATTTGGCGAGCCAAGAAAGGGCCAAGGCGCTACATGCCATTCTTGATTTTACCAGAGATTTCGAAAAATGGCTTGATGGCCAGCTTGATCAGACTGCTTCAAAGCTGAGTGAAATCGAACAGAAGCGTGCTCAGGCTGCAATCAACAAAGAAGCTGTATCATTTGCAGACTTGGCTGAAGACTAAGATGGTGATGATCGCATCAAACGCCGAATCCATGCTTGATCGGACGGCATACCATCTTGTCAGGCGTGGGCAGGCATCGATTGCCAACTACCAGCAGTTTAACACAGCTGACCTTTCGAAATACCTGGAGCGCGAGGCCTTTTTGATTGTGGCCGAGCGGCTAGCACATACGTATTTTCACAAGTCAGTTGGACTCGCTTTGCATGACAATGTGGTGGATCTGTACCAAGCGTTGCTGGTGATGGCTCCGATCCTCCAGAGGCTGCCGATTTCGTTCAAGTTTGACTGGCACCGTGGTCATCTGCTGGGATTTGTTCGGACAAACGCCTGTACGCGTAAAGGCAGATTCCATGCTGCCAGCCGTGAGGTGGAGCGGCAGTACCAGCCAGACAAGTTGGCTGCCAGCCTGGAGGCATTGGGCATCCATGATGCTGACTTTGTAGCCGTCTTACAGGATCTGTACCGCCGCCACTGCGGCGGTACGACCCTGCAGCACCAGCTGGCACATCAGTTGTTTGACCCGGTGCTCATGCATAGTGATAAGCGGGGGTTTGAGTTGCGCTTCGGCAACAAGTTGTTGCGGCTTGAGAAACAGCCGTTTGAAGGCTCTGTTGATCTACGGCATAAATCGCTTGATGTTCTTGATTTCAGTATCAAATCAGAGCAACACCATGGCGGGTGTCATCTGGAGATTAACATCTCAGAGTCATGCCTGTCGGCATTCCGCATGGCTGTGAAGCGGATTCTGGAGTCAAAGGCCTCGCCAGAATACAAGCTGGGTGCCATTGAGGTGAAGGTACAAGACTTTGTTGAGCGAACCAGATCAGCACGGTCTGCATTGAATCAACTGAAAGAGTTGAAAGCATGGTTGGCAAACAAGCTGCGGGGACTTGCTGGCAACGCCCCGGAGGCAAGACTACTGCCACATCGGATGCTGATTTTGTGGAGTCAACGGGTTGATAGCGCGCTGTACCTGAAACAACCAAATTTCTTTCTGGACCCGAAAGATACTGATGAAAAAACCTATTTGAAATTCTTTTCACCCTACAGGGAGATATGAACATGAATACATTGCATAGAAGGGACATTACCGCTGGAGACTTCAGACTTCTGGCTGCGTTTTGCGCTGCTTTGAATGTGCTTGAAGATGAAATGGGAGGCAGCATCTATTGGACACTTGGCGTTGTTACGCTGATTTTACCGGTATGGTTTCTTTCCGGTAATGGTTGGCAGCTCTCACGCTACAAGCCGTTTGATCGTCAGGCCCTATGGATTGAGACCCGCCAGTTCAGACGGGTTTGCAACTATATTAATGCCGGTGAGAGCGCTGTTGTTGGCTTACTTTATCGAATGTCGATACTGGGTGTCATCGCCGACCAGAAGCTGTTAGACCGGCCACGTTTCCGGCAGCCAACCTGGCGTAATACGCCGGACGGCTGGAAACAGGATGTTGGTGGTGAGCTGGGTTTCTTATTGGAGGCCCGCCGAGCGCTGGGGGAATTCCGTAAAGGAGAGGCAGCAAGTGAGTGATCGTGAACTACTTACCCCTGAGGAATTTGCTGACAAGATTAAGATCGGCAGATCGACGCTTTTCGAGTGGCTGAGCAAAGGGATATTACAACCGGGAGTGCATTACTGGAAAATTGGCCGGGTGCTGCGCTTTGTGTGGTCTGATGAGCTGATTCAGTCGTTGCTGCAAAGGACGGTGACTATCAGTATTGATGGAGACAAATTATCTTCAGGTGTGACAACAAAAAAACCAGTAAAATCGGCCAACAATAATCAACAACCCATTAACTGGGAGTACTAAATTTAGTTCAGGTGTGCTATTCTGCCTGCGGACATTTGGTCGGCGGGCAGGATGCGCATCGGAGGATATATGCGCAACAAAAACGCCAAGATTCAGATCTTTGACAATATGGACAAACATGAGGGGGCGGTAATCCGCAAACCTGGTTCAAAAAAACTGTATGTGTTGTTCTACTACTTTAACCGGCGTATCGAAAAATCTACCGGATTGGATGATTCACCTGAGAATCAGCGGCAGGTCAGAGTCTGGCTGGATCGCCAGATGGAAAAAATCGGGGTAGGTAAATTTGTTTTTGCTGAAGCTTTTCCATCAGCACCAAATGACGAGAAGGCGCTGTTTGCCAAACTGGAAGGTTGGGAGTTCCAGCCAGAGCCGAAAGACATTCTCTTTGGCGACTATGTTCAGCAGTGGCTGGTAAGGGTGCGGGCCAACCCACGCTTTACCGCAAAGATGGTTGACTGGCAGTGTTCAATTGATGGATGGCTGTTGCCGTTCTTCAAGGATATGACCTTCTATCAGATCTCCGGGCCAGTGGTGAAACAGTTCATTGCCAAAATGAAGCTGAAAAAAGGACCACAAAAAGGGCAGCCTCTGTCCAAGAAACGGATCAAGGGTATTTTTATCCCGATGCGGGCCATCTGGCGGGATGCTTGCGAAGAGTTTCGCTGGGTGCTTCCTGATCCATTAGGCAATATCAGAGCACATGACCTGCCTGATTCGGAAGAGAAGGAACGGGAAGTGTTCCGCTTCGATGACTGGATTCATCTTTTGGAACATATTGACCCATGGTATCAGCCGATTGTTGAAATCATGATTATGACCGGTATGATCAGCTCAGAGATAGCCGGATTACGGAAAAGTGATATCAGGGACAACCACATTCTGGTTCAGAACACCATTGTCAGAAATGTAGAGAAGCAGAAAGGTAAAACCAAGTATCGCACCCGCAAGATTCCAATCACCAAGGCAATCCGTCAAAGGCTTGATGAAGTCATGAGCCGGTCCAAAGGGGAATACCTCCTTACCAAGCCAACCGGCCAGAACTTCAGTGCTGCCAATTTTTCCAATAACATCTGGAAAAAGGCGTTTATCAAGGCAGACCTGCCGTATAAAGTTCCTTACTGCATGCGCCACAGCTTTGCAGCCTGGGCGTTGACCATCAGGATTGATATGCTCAGGTTGGTCAGTCTGATGGGGCACCGGGATAAAAAGATGGTCTTTGAGGTGTATGGCAACTACGTCGAAGGGCTTGAGCAGGATGCCATGAAAATTCTGGCCTACTTTGGAGAAGACTTTCTGTTTCCCAATGGGCGGATGCCTCAAATGATTCAGATGCAGCAGATGCCCAATGGTTATGGCTACCTGCCACCAGCCGTAGAACTGCCGCAAGTGGCTTATACGGCGGTCTGAGAGGATGTGTTTGTAGCGCTTGGTGAAAGTTTTGGTGAAAGCCGGGGTAAAAAAGAAGGGAATCCATAAGGATTCCCTTTAATTAGCTTGGAGCGGGAAACGAGATTCGAACTCGCGACTTCAACCTTGGCAAGATTTAAATATAAAATAATGCAAAATTGAATTATATGCAATAAAAAGTAATAGATTGAATAAATACAACTAGTTAGGATAGCTAATTGCAGGCCCTTCCCTCCCTCTTTCATCGTATATTCCTACTTAATGCAATTTTGAATAGCCACATAAAATATACTTTAAACAAAATCAGAATTGGTGTATTTTGACGTCAATCTTGTCTTGGTGTTAATCGTCATTCAAAATGGTATAATTCTATATTGAATTATAATGCAATTGACTGCTGGTTGGTTTGGGGTATAATGCAATTAAGGATCATATCTATTTGAATGATAGGTGGTTTGTATGAAATTTTACAATCGAGAAAAAGAGCTGGCTAAATTAGAAAGAATTGTAAGCGAGGGGGCTGAGCGGTTTCATCTGGTCTTTTCAAGTGGGCGGCGGCGTGTCGGCAAGACTGCCCTCGTTAGGTATTTTTCAGAAGGTAGGGATAACTTTGTTTATCTCTTCGTCTCAAAGAAAAAGCCTCACCTGCTACTTTCAGAGTTCAGTGAACTCCTTTCTGCCCATATTCCTATGCTGAAATCAGTGGTGGTTGATAGTTTTGAATCGTTTTTTGGAATTCTGTTTAGTGAAATGACCAGAACACCTCTTCATGTTGTGATCGATGAATTTCAAAACTTCCTGCAGGTTGATGAGAGTGTTTTTTCAATTATGCAAAAGCATTGGGATCAGAACAGCCAACAGGCTAAGGGTGCTATTATTTGCATTGGCTCTGTGCAAACCTTGATGCGCGATATCTTTGAGGGGCAGAAGGAGCCCCTTTTTGGTAGAGTTACTGAGCGGATTCCGGTCAGGCCATTGTCCGTTGATGTGGTGGCCCGTATCCTTGATGACAACGGTGCTAATATTCAAAAAGACCTATTGTTTTTTCATTCTCTCTTTGGTGGGATTCCTAAGTATTACGATCAAATTGACCGTTCACATCTTTTTAAAAGTTCACAGAAACAAATTGTCAGAAGGCTTTTCTGTGAACAGGATGCTCTGTTGCAAGGCGAGGGGCGTGAACTGCTAATAGAGGAGTTTGGTAAGAATTATCATCTTTACTTTTCAATATTGCAGACAGTGTCCTGCGGTGTTACCCAAATGTCCCAGATTGCCGACAAAACTGGCATTGAGGTGACCAGTATCAGTAAATATCTTGATGAGTTAGTAACAAAGTATGAGGTTCTTGAGCGGCGCCTACCGGTGACATCAAGTGGGAGTGAGCACAAAAACGGGCGCTATCACATAGCCGATCCACTTTTAAAATTCTGGTTCCGTTATATTCATAAGAACCAGAGCTTAGTTGCTATGGGTGCAGAAGAACGGCTCGCGGAGAAAATCTTTACTGACCTTCCTACATTCATGGGGCTGCATTTTGAGGTAATGATACGAGAAGTTCTGCAGCTTCGAAATAATGGGGCCGTTATTCCCTTTATCTTTGATCGTATCGGAGGATATTGGGATAGAGGCGGTAAGGTTGAAATTGATGTTATGGCTATGGATGACTCTAAAGCTCATATCTTTTTCGGAGAATGCAAGCTTAACGGGAACCAATTTCATTCCGATGACGCCATTAAGCTGAAGGAAAAGGCCCGACAGGTCCATTGGGGGGGGGATGGCAGGCAAGAATATTTTGCCTTGATTTCACGAGATCAGGTAGGCCCACGGACAAGAAATGTCCTGGAAAAAGAGGGGATAGCCTGTATAGAACTTGCCGATCTGTTTAAAGGATTCTCACAACAGCCGCCTGATTCAGACGCTTCGTCACAAGTAGAAAGCAATACTGACAGCACTGATTTTGTAGAAGGCGGATCGGTTAGGTAAGCGTGAAGTCTATTCCAATGGCACTAGGGGATATTAAACTTCACCCGGTATTCAAGCAGCCTGAGGTTGTTGAGCACCTCATTACGACAGAATTTGTGCTGAAAGAGCCACACCAGCTTTTTTGTCCTGAAATAGTGCCGTATCTCCTTGAGCTTCACCCAATCCAGGTGATTTTTGGAAAGAATGACAAACACTTTTGTGTAGGTGGATTGAGGACGTTGAGTGTTGTCCGTAATATTCTACCACCTACAGATAAGATCGACGTAGTTCCCCTGGTCGGTGTAAAAAGCGAAGATGCATTAAACAGGTGTCTGATTGACCTCCTCATAACTACATCCTGTTTTAGCCTGAGTTCCAGAGAGTCTATTTACAGGACTATGCACCTTATCCCGCAGAAGGTTAGAAACGAGTTGCTTACGGCCCGATGTGGTCCCAGTAAAATTGCCCGAATACTACAGGTGCATGTGGAAACGGTACGACAATGGAACAAGCGGACAAAGATCAATCAGTCAAACAGCTAATCAGTTCTGTAGCTGCTGTTGATGAAGGCAAGTTCGCTCTGTATCTGTGGCTAATAGAAGCTCCGCTAAATCTGGAAGGGCTGCTGCAAGTCACTTCCCAGTTAAGCAAAATAATACAAATAATTAAGTATATCTGTGAAATAGAGAATGTCGGAGAATTTTTATCTAACGAAGAAATTGACGAATGTAAGCTGGTGGCCGCAGCTATTATTAGTAATAAAGATATAATTGAAAAAGAATACCCTCCCGCCAACACCAAGCTTCTTAACAAAAAGCCGTTTCACGGTCTATTTACCCATAATTACATTTATACTTGCTTGGGGAAGTCATATCTGGATGGGGATGATTCCCCGCGGCATCTGCTATTGGAGGCCTACTTAGTCGTTGCGTCTGGTATACTCAGGCACCGAAAAGAACACGCATCGCATTGGCGTGATCCGAAAGAGTATCTGGAAGCGTTGGATGAGTCATGTCGTCTTGCGCGAAAACTGCTATTACCGACCAAAATTGATATTCATAATAACCTTCCTCAACAGTTGTCAAATGCGCATGGGGAATACCTGAAGGGCATACAACGATCTGGAAACACATTAAAATGTATCTATAATTTGCTTGACTACGCTCTGTCAGGCAAAAGTGCACCTACCTATCTGAAATCAGGACACCCAAGAAAATTACGTACCATACGACACACTATAAATGATGCTGTTGATCCTGAGCTGATTGGTAAAACAGATGATGTTGAAATGTGGCAGCTTACTGCAGAGTCAGCATGCGGACTTGACGCCCCCGAGACCACCGGAGGGGTCGATTATTATCAAATTAGTTCCCCTCTGGATGATAAATTGCCGTCCGAGCAGCATAATCGTAAGAAGCGCAATTATCTGTCCAGTATTGCCATGCATAATCAACGTCTTCCCTTCAGGTGGGAAATGCTGTCACTGTACGAAGTTAGCTGTTTCATTGAGGCGATTGAGCAACTGGCATCTGGTGTTTACCAGTATAATCCGAATATCAGAGGATTAGGGGAGATTGATCAGCGTGAGCTGGCAGCTGTTGCTGTAACTTTATTTTTGCGTTCTGTGTCACTCAACGACCTGCCATCAATAAAACTTAGTGATGCGGCATATGCTCAAGTTGAGCCGCCAGGATATCGTTTTTATGGCTATAAATCAGGTGTTTGGGTTGTGTCACCCCCCACGCTGCCAATGGCTATGATTCGTGGTAAAAGGTTCTACCAATCTGCAGAGCTCAGGCGTGAATTTTATTTTGTAAGATCAGGCACTGGTCTTGAGCAAATCATTGATACATATATTACGGAGGTAAGGGAAAAGGAGATAAAAAAAAAGGACGAAAGCGAGAGAAACCTGTTTCTCAAGTCACCATATTATTATGAGCAGGCTTTGCAGAAAATCATTTCACGTCTCAATGAACAGCATAAAACGCGATTAACACTCAAAAGAATTGAGTGTTTCCTCCATAATTACCTTGCAGGAACTGATGGGGCAGATCTCACAACTGCTATGTTGCTTACTGGCAGGAGTGATTTTTTAGGTATGCCACCTCTGCACTATACAGCCTTGCCAGTGAAACGCTTGCAGACAATCTACTATACTTCTTGCCGAAAGTTAATAAATGCGGCAGATCAGGAGTTGACAACACAAGGTAAAGTTTCAAGCCTTTGCAATATTCAAGATGGCAGCAACTCTGCAGGGTCGTGGAGGGGTATGGCAGGAACTTCCTACCGTCCTAAAAGGAAAACTGTCAGAAAAATGATACGCCGGCTTCAGGGACGTATAAGACAGATTCAAAGTATGGAGCGCGACAGAAATAAGCTTTTGCGCCTGCATAATAATATCATGCGATATACAGCAATTATGTTTGCCTTTTCAACCGGGTTTCGTGCCGTGAGAAGCCCGTTACTTCCGCCATCGCAAATTGATGACACAACAGGCTTTGCAGTTATTTCTGATAAGGATGGTATTGATTATTACAACTCAAGGATTGTCTGGCTGCCACCAGTCTGTATTCAGCAGTACCATGCCTACCTGAAGCATCTCGAGTGTCTCATGTCAAAACTTGAATACCTGGACCTTGATGCATTTAATGCCTTGCGCCATTTGCTTGGTCACCCGCGGCCGAATGATAAAATGCCTCTATTCTTCTTTTTAAGAATGGATGGCGGTTCATGTGCATTGAAGCCGACCGATATCTGGAGGGAAATCAGGAAAGATCTGCAGTATGATCTGCCAGCTAATGCAAGTCGTCACTACCTTCGTTCTAATCTGACCGAAAAAGGTTGTCCCCCTGAATTAGTTGCCGCTTTTATGGGGCATTGGGAGCGGGGAGAAGAACCATGGGGCAGTTTTTCTGCACTTCCACCAATACAGTACGCTGAAACAATTGCCTCTTATCTGATACCGATGTTGAAAGAGGATGGCTGGACGCCGATAACCGGTATGCAGGATTACTGGTGATGAATAAAGCCCCTGCACCCATCTGGGATAAAACCTATTTAGAGAAAAATGCTAAGGACACCTCTGTCGTACAACAGCTGCGACTGAGAGAAAAAGTCTTGAAGTATCTTTTAAGAAAGCATCCTGCTATCTACTCCGGTGATGTAAACGCAGTATTTACCCAGCGCAACGGCAACCAGTTTCTTAAGCAGATAAAGCGTTCGCTCAGTACATTCGAGTATCTGTTCTGTATCCGTTTTTTTATTAAGGGTCTTGAAGCCGGTAAAGAACAGTTGGGCTGGGTAAAGGTTGTGGTGCCTGGCATGCCGGTCGCAGCGCCTAGAGAACCGGCGCGTTTTACCCCCCTGTCATTTAGAGGCCTTAATGCCCTTGGGCCACTTCATGTCTCACTCAAAAGCTATCTGGAGTGCCCTGCAGATCATAATCCATCCAAACATCTTGGTGTTATCCTGCTATCAGCGATTCTTTACGGCGGCTTACTCAACAAAAATTGGTTAACTCCCTTGTTACGTGGTCTGAACGGACGGATACGAATGCAGGGGGGGCTGATGTGGATAGATCTTCAACGGCCATACATTTATCCTAAGTATGCAGATCAGCCTGAAAAACGCAAAAATATCGACCAGCGTTGGTTTCCAGATCCACTAACACAGGCTCTGATCATCCGTCTGCATACCCGTTATGCTGACTTGGTACCACACTGCAATACTATTGATGCACTAACGTGTGTTAAAACAGCTCTGCATGCGTTGAGCGGAGAACACAAACCTCTAACAATAACTGAACTCTATGATGGGGCAAGTTGCTATCTTGCCTTAAGGATTCCAAATTTTCTCGTTAGTTTTGCAACAGGCAAAACGGTCTCCGTTTCACTGCCATCTCCAGTATGGACGCGCCTGCTACATGATAAAGCAGTCCTGCAACAAACTGAAGGTTCTGAGATTGAGGACATGGAGGCGCCTGGGCAAAACCTACTGGTTCATGCGTCAGAATGCATAGATCATATTCGTCAGGAGCAGCTCAGGAAAACACTCGTCAGTATCCTGGGGAAAGCCAGGAGAGTGCGTGACACTTGTGAGCCAACCAGAAAAAAAATCATCTCTTTTTTTGAAGATAATGCTGAAAAAATGGTGCCTGTTCTGCAAATGCTCACCCAGTGGACCCTGGAGATGCTTGGTAGGACTGAGTCTACACTTGAAGGACGTAAACTCAAAAATCCATTGCAGCCAAGTGCAATTGCCACCTATCTGAGTGCAATAGATCAAGAATTGATTGCCTGTGCTGGGAAAGATGATATTTCGCTCTACGATTCAGACGAGTTGCGAGACCTGTATGACGATGCAATCAAGGCGGTCAAGAAACAGTCGCAGAGGCACACAACATCATTTCGATTGACCCAGTTTCATCGTTTTCTGGTACGTAGTTATGGTGCTCCAGTCATTGATATGGGCGGTATGGTCGGCCGAAAAGGGCCTCCTGAGCTTGGAGTCGATGCCAATATTCTAAGCCCGAGTATGTTTTCTGCAGCTTTATATTCATTGGGATGGAAGTTGCCAAAGCGCAGTAGAATTCAGTCGGTTAGGTGCCTGATAGCCATTCTGGGGTACCGCTGTGGCCTCAGAAGGCATGAAGCATTAGCCATACGTATCGGTGACGTGATGGGAGAAACATTTCCCGAAATCATGGTGCGCACAAGTTATTTGAATAGGCTTAAAACCGCTGACTCAGCCCGCCGCTTGCCTCTCCATCTCTTGTTAGAGCCTGATGAGTTACAGGAGTTACTGTACTGGAAACAGATCCGTATAGCCGAAGAGTGCGGGGGGCATTGCCTTGATGCCCCTCTCTTCGGCTTGCCCGGCACCAATCAACTTCTGGGCGATAATGAAGTGTTTCTGGAAATACACGCTGTGTTGAGGCAGATCAGTGGTGATTCCGGGCTACGTTTTCACCACTTGCGCCATAGTTTTGCAAATCGTCTGTTACTGGTGATGTTAAGTCTCAATTTACAGCCAGATGAACTTCCTGAACATCTTCGACAGCTATGTCTGTTCCATATCACCTCTCAGGAGTTAGTGAGGGGGCTCTTTGGTAATATGAATCAGGGACGACAGTTCCTGTATGGAGTTTCAACCTTGCTCGGGCATGCAGACCCAGCTACCACACTGCAATCATATTTTCATCTGTCAGATCTGTTGTTGGGAGCTATGGTCCGTCAACCAGTTGTACAGCCATCGCTTTCTGCAGAAGCTGTCATGGAATTAACAGGACTGAAGCGGGTCATGATCTATAGAACCAAGGCTGAAAGTGCTTGTGATGACTGGAAAATGGAAATCTATCGTGAGCGAATGGCGCGACATGCATCAAAGCTGTTTCCAGATCCGCAGTTGTTAGCTTGTAAAACCATAGAACCATTGCCGCCACAGGAAGAAGAAACAGCAAAAGTTTTACCGGATTGGAAGATTGTCCAGCATGCGCTTAAGTTATATCAGGTGCAGGGAATGCCTTGCCAGCAGATTGCAGAGCGTTTGCGTATTTCAATATCCTCGGCCAATGCGTGGTGTGAAGCAGCAACGGCTATCAGGACCCTGATTACAAAAGAAGGTACTCCCCGCCATTTGACCGCTTGGCAACGCAAGCAGGAAATTAAGACAGGCATTGTCAATCTGTTTCCACTGCCTCCGGATAACCCTGCTGATAAGGATCTGGTGGCCAAGATCTTGAAAAAGGTAGCTACGTTGGCCAGCCGGGATTTAGAGGTTGTGCGGAGTGGATGCCAGCTTTTTGTTGAACGATACAGTTCAAATCAGGGGTACGTGCGGTTTACTGATATACAGGGGGCCATTGCATACAAGGATTTTCTTAAACTAATAGGGATTCCTGATGCCATGGTCTATGTTTCCATGTTTTCAAAATCACTACCGGCTCGGCAATCTGAACTGGATGAACAAAAACAGCTTTTAAAGAAACTGGGTATTGCAGAAGATCACCTGCTAACCTCCGGCAAACGCCACGTCAAATATCGCCGAATCCATGAATGCTCTGTGGCCTTCATGGTGGCTCGGACAGATCGAACCATCAAAAGGAAAAACAAGCAGGTTGCAGCAGAAACACTCTATGGATTCCGTTATGCCATCTATCTGCTGGCTATCGGGCTTGAGTGTATTGAGATGACCAGCTGAAATATTTCTATTTATACAGCCTCACCGTTGATGGCCTGGCGGAGCACAGTGCTTGGTTTGAAGGTGAGCACCTTGCGTGCTTCAATGGTCATGGCTTCACCAGTTTGCGGGTTACGTCCTCTACGTGCAGCTTTCTGGCTGACGGTAAAGCTGCCAAAGCCTGATATTTTTACGGTTTCACCGGATTCCAGAGATTCCTTTAAGATGGAAAAGACCGTCTCCATCATAACGGAGGCATCCTTCTTCGAGATACCAGTTGTAGTTCGGATTTTTTCAACGATGTCTGCTTTTGTCACACGTGCCCCCAATGAAACAGTTTTAATGATATAGTTCTACGTTTGTCATAGCTGCCGCCCATCATCGGTCATTCGGCGGCAGCTGTTTTCACTACTACTAAGCGGCATATGCTGTCAACTTTTCCGGTCTCCAGAATTTCCTGCCGACTTCATCTGATACCAGTTTCTTCCATGCAGGAGATTGTTCGAAAAGTGTGGTTTCATTATTATAACCGCAGCTTGTCCTGTCTGCTGCCTGCACAATTTCAGCTACCGTCATTAAAGGCCTTTTGCCGCCATGGCATTGAAGTTTCCAGCTTAACAGGTAGCGAAGGGCTGTTGCACCATCAGGCCATACACGATCTAACTGTGCAAGAGGCTGTGCCAGTAGCTCCAATGTCAACAGGTCGTGGCCGAGTAGTGCACCAATCAAGCTTCTATTTGTCCTGTTGAGAGTTCTGGTCTTGCCAATATCATGCAGGAGTGCGGCGCAGACAGCCAGTTCTTCCTGCTCATGCATGCATTCTGTTGCGCGTATGACAAATTCTGCACATTCAAGGCTATGTTCCAAAAGCCCACCAGCGTAAGCATGATGATGTTTCTGACTGGCTGGTAATGCAAAAAATGGTAAAGCCACGCTGTCGTTTCGTAACACATCCAGTACAAACTCACGGAGAGGCATGATTTTAAGCTGACTCAATATAGCTTCCAGTCTCTGTACGCCATTGGTAACCGGGCTGTAGTCATCAGGTAGGTATGGTAACGGGTTGCCTGTACCGATTTCTGCCAGCGTTGCTGTAGATATGTCTACATGCCAGCGATCTGCAAAACAGCACATGCTGCCGTAAACAGTTGCCAGTGTTTTTTCTTCCAGCTGGTCGCCATGATAGCGATCAAGCCAGGCATAGGCCGGAATCTGCCCTGTGCGATCTTTCAGTACGCAGTACAGATAACGTGAGTTGTTGCGCGCCGTCCTGATTGTCGGGTTGTGAATTCTCAATATCGCTTCAATCGGTGCATTTTGTTGGTATTCTAAGTCCGTTATCATATTCAACCTCACTTTCCCGGCCAGCGGTAATCAGTCTGTTAAATGCAGACCCATCTTGCCGGGTAATATTGGGAACATAGCGTGAGTAGATGGTAAACAGCATCTTGGTAGTTGAATGCCCCATCTGCCGTGCAATCCACTCCGGGTTTTCGCCTGATGCGAGCCACAAAGTGGCTGTTGTATGTCTGGTTTGATAAGGGCGGCGCTTTTTCAATCCAAGTAATCTGAGAGTAGGGTACCAGACCCGGTTGGTTACATTGCTGTAGTTCATCGGCTCACCGGTTCGGGTGCAGAATACAAATCCTTCCTTTGCACCTGTTACCTTATGATG
>DAIQQT010000010.1:744-17681 GCA_036786685.1 Trichlorobacter sp. | reverse complement strand
AGGCACCATCAGCATCCCGCGTGGTCATAATGTGGTTGCCACTCACAAAAGGGGTGGGCTGTTAGCGCACAATTCCCATGTTCTTCGGGTCAAGGGAAATTTCAGAAAAGACCGTCTTTTTGCCCAGCTGCTTCCGCTTCTCCTTCATCTTGCTGATGGCGATATTCTCGTTTTCACAGCCGGTCACCATAATTTCGTGCACGGCATGTACAACCGTGGCATAGGCCGCAGGCAGAGAGGAATCGACGGGCGAACCAAGGCAGACACAGGCTGGCAGTGCTATAAAGCGTAAAAAATCTATTTTCATGGGGGTATGTTGGAAAGCTGAAAAGTCCTTATTGTTTTATCTGTTGAACCGTTTGTTGGTTGTTTTTAACAGAAAATAGCTGATTGTCAAATGCAGTAGACTGGACAGGAGGGATGAAAGCTGAACAAGGGGCTCCAAAGTTGATCAACCGCCCCATAATTTCTGCCAGAGGGCCATGATAATCTCAAAGGCGATCAGGATGATGATGATCCACTCCAGGCGGGCGGAGCGACGGGCATGGGAGAGGTTTGAAAAGACATCGGTCACATCCAGCAGGGTTTCTGCCTTGTGCTTGATTTCCTGATAACGGGGACGCAGTTCAAACAGGTTGGAGATGGTCAGGTAAAAGCGGTCTGCCTCAGCGTCGTCCCAGGTGCTTTCCGGTTTGTCCAGGACCATGATATGGGCGATGGAGGTATATTTGAAGCCCAGTATCACCGACGCCAGCTTGGCCAGCCGCTTGTCCGGCAGCTCCAGCACCCCCTGCCCCAGACCGTTGATCATGACGCCGACCTCGTCAAAAACCGCATCAACATGTTCTTCAATCCTCTCCAGCGCCACCGACTTTGCAATCACAAAGCAGATGATATCCAGCAGTTCCTGCTTGAACTCCGGCATACTGGCAGAGTCGTTAGTTATGGCCGGTTCTGCAGCGGGATTGATTTCCAGTTGGTAGTCTTCCCGAAAGCGGAGCTGGGGCTGCTCCTTCAGCTGCTCAAGGTGCTGCTTCAACCCTTCAATGCAGCGGGCAACAATGTCGTCACTGCAGTTCAGAAAAACCATACCACCGAAATAGTAGAGATAAACCCAGACCCCGTCCCCTGCTGCAGAAGGGGTGAAGGTGACCGGATTCAGCCGCATCGGCTCTTCCCAGCGGTACTTGCGATCAATCCCCAATCGTGTTGCCAGACGGTTCAGATCAAGATCGCCACCAATGGCAAAGGCGGTAAACTGATAGCAGATCATGGCTGATGTGCCTCTGTCGCAAACAGTACCTGGACGCCAAAGGCCTTTTCAAACAGGTCTTTTTTTGCACTGGCACCAAACAGTTCCACGGCCAGATCTTCAGTACCGGAAAGGGTCAGCCGCACCAGACTGCCTTCAACAGAGCACTGCAGGGCGCTGACCGTTGAACAGCGCCGCCGGTCAAGGCCATCGGCCAACCGCAGGATTCCGGGCAGTTTGATTACCGGTTGCTGCCCCTTTAGCCTGAGGAGCCTGAAATTCATATGTTTTCTTTTTGGGTACGGATTTCGTTTAAAACCGGCGATTTCCGGCACCAATTTGCCTTCACCGGGGGTGATGCCAAACAGGTCGGCATGGCGGATCAGGTGACAGGAATGCTTGTGGTGGCTGTGATAGCTGATGTAGTAGCCGATATCATGCAGCAGGGCAGCCGCCTCAAGCAACACCCGTTCACGTTTTTTCAAGCCGTAGCTGTCGGCCAGCCCGTCAAACAGGGCCAGTGACAGGGTTGCCACCTGTTGGGAGTGCATATCATCCATCTGGCAGGATCGGCCAAAGTTGATCACCGACTCCCGCCAGGAACGGGGTGAAGGTGCGTCCGGCGCCATACCGCGCCGCTTGATCGCCTCAACAATCATCCCTTCCCGGATGCCGTGGCTGTTAACCAGCAGGGTGTTGGCGTTAAACAGCTCCATCATGGTGTCCACCAGCCCGACACCGGCCACAATAATATCAGCCCGGTCCGGCGTAAGCCCCGGCACCTCACGGCGCCCCTTGAGGTCACGACGCTGCAGCATGGCCAGCAGATGCACCACCTCTGAACGCAGTACCTCCAGGCCATGCACCCCTTCCACCGGATTGCGGCGCAGTTGCAGGGCCATCTGGGCAATGGCGTTGATGGTGCCGCCGGAACCGATCAGGGTCGGCAGGGTCAGTTTATCACCATCCAGCTGTTTTTTGACCGTATCCCGGATATGCTTCTGAAACTTGCGGTAGTCGGTGGAGCGGATCGGATCTGCCTTCAGGAACTGCTCGGTCATGACCACCGCACCCAGCTCAAAGGAGTAGAACTCCTCCACATGCACCCCTTGGGCAGTGATCAGTTCAACGCTGCCGCCCCCCACATCCAGCACGCCAAAGCGTTTGCCGTGGGTATCAAAGTTACGCAGGGCTGATTGGGCTGCCAGGGCTGCCTCTTCATCACCGGAGATGACCCGGATTTCACTGCCCAGCAGCTCGGAAAAACGTTTGACCAGTCGCGGGCCATTGGCAGATTTGCGCATGGCACTGGTGGCCACCGCGTCAATCGCCTTGACCTTCAGGCCGGTTACCAGCTTGCGCATCCGGGTCAGGGCCGCCTCGGCCCGTGCCACCGCAGCGGCAGAGATCTCGCCGGTTTCAGCAATCCCTTCCCCCAGCCGTACCGTATCCTTTTCATCATCAAGAATACGGAAACTGCCGTCCTGATTACATTCAACCACAATGCAGCGGATGGAGTTGGTACCGATGTCGATGGCAGCAAGACGGTCTTTGGTCATCAGGCGTGCTCCTTATACTGATTACAGCTCAAAGCGGTACACAATCGGCTTGGTTTTCAGCAGATCAGACAATTTCTTCAGCAGTTTACGCTGTTCTTTGGTGATCGTTTTCAGCAGTTTTTCCCGCACGGTTTCTGGTAGCTCAGCAGTCTCCTGCAGCAGGGCAGTAATCACCACCCGGTCATTCATTTCCCCCAGCAGAGACTGGTACTGGCGCAGCTGAACCAGCAGGTCCTGCTGTTTTCCGCCCAGTATATCATGGAGCAGTTCGGTGAAATAGCGCCACTTTTTGACCGCTATCCGCAGGGCATGGCGTTCTTCCACCATTTCAGGGGCCGCCACCAGCGGCAGCAGGGCATGAATCGGGTAGTATAATGCCAGATTGCGTTCAGACAACAATGCCAACAGCCCCTGCGAAGCGATGTTATCCGGTGTCACCAATGTTGCTGCAGCGCTACGGAGCTGACGCTCCAGCTTTATGCAATCCAGAGACTCCAGTATATGTCTGGCCTGAGTAGCCTCCTGCTTCCGCTGATGCCCCAACGAGGCAAGCAACGGCTCCAGCCCTTTTTCACCACACTTTTCCAGGTAGAGCAGGGTTTCATCCAGATTCCGCACCAGGCCAAGATCACGGGTCAGACGTCTGACCGGCCGCCGCAGGCGTTCCATCCGCTCTGTCCCGATAAACGGTCCCAGTTGCTCAACCGCTCCGCGCAGACGGCGGCTGGCCACCCGCAGATCGTGGATATGATCAACATCAAAGCAGTTCAGGGTCTGATGGCGCAATTGCAGAAGATCATCCCAGCGGGAGGTAAGACAGGAGGCAAAGGCCTCCAGCAGCTGACGGCTGCCGGGTAACGAGTGCGGCACCGTGCTATGTTGGCTATTCTTGGGGAGCAAGGGCTTTCTTTGCTGAGCTGATCAGTTTGCCGCCGGCTGGTGCAGACCAGAGAAACCGGGCCGGTTTATCCGGCTTCTGGCGCAGTTCCAGACAGAGGCAGGTGCCTTTACTCAGTCCGGCCACCTGTTCTTTGCCCAGCAGCAGGGCAGCGGTCTGGCTTAACAACGGCTCATGCCCCACCAGCATGACACTCTTCTGTTTTTGTAGACTATGCAGCAGCTCCACCAGCAGTTCAGCGCTTGATTCCGGCGCAAGCCGACTATCGGCAGACAGCTCGGCATGGCTGCCGACTTCAGCCATCAGCAGTTCAGCGGTCTGCACGGCGCGGGTCAGGGGGCTGGTAATGATCCGGTCTGGCCGCACCCGCTTTTTATGCAGGCGACAGCCAGCCTTCTGCAGGGCCTTACGTCCCTTTTTGGTCAGCCAGCGGGTCCCGTCTGCAACCCCTTCAGCCGGTTCAACAGCCTCTGCGTGCCGTACCAGATATATCTCCATCATCTGTCTCCTTTATGCAAGACTCTACCGTATCTTGAGCATAGTTCAAGCGCCAGGTAATGTTACCGTAAAGGTGCTGCCTTTGCCCGCCTCACTGGTCACCGTGATTTCGCCGCCGTGCAGCTGGACGATATGTTTGACAATGGCCAGCCCCAGTCCGGTGCCGCCCTGTTCCCGGCTGCGTCCTTCATCAACCCGGTAGAACCGTTCAAAGATCCGTTTCAGGTCTTTGGATGGAATACCGATGCCGGTGTCACTGACTTCGATGACTACCCGCTTGTTTTCCTGACGGGTCCGTATCGCAATATCACCGCCATCCGGGGTGTACTTGATGGCATTATCCAGCAGGTTCAGCAGCACCTGCTCCAGCTGTCCCTGATCTGCCATCACTTTGGGTACTGACTCTGGACAGGTGGCATTCAGCCGGATCCCTTTCGTGCGGGCGTGATCCTCCATCAACATCTGTGCCTTGCGGATCGTACCGCACAGATCCAGCGGATGCAGGGTCAGCGCTGCATCCCGTGCCTCAAGCTTGGACAGGGTCAGGATATCATTGATCAGGTTAGTCAGCCGCTCGGCATGGCCGGCAATGATGGAGACAAAGTGGCGCCCCCGTTCAGGCGTATCATCCAGTGCGCCATCCAGCAGGGTCTCGGCATAGCCTTTGATGACTGCCACCGGCGTGCGCAGTTCATGGGAGACGTTGGCCACAAAATCACGGCGCATGGTCTCGATCCGCTTCATATCGCTGATGTCGTGGAAAACCGCTACGGTGCCACGCTTGCCATGTTCTCCTGACAGCGGCACCCAGTGGGCCATCAGCACCAGATTGGTGGCAGGAATGGTGATCTCGCAGGTCACTTCATCACCTGATTCACGCTGTTCCTCAAAGGCATGCAACAGGTCAGGATGACGGCAGACCTCCACCAGCGGTCGTCCTTCCACCTCGCCCGGCAGGCCGAACTGCTTGCGAAAGGCCGGATTGACCAGAATGATCGCCCCCTGGGTATCGGTCACCATCACCCCTTCACCCATGCCCCGCAGGATGGCGGCCAGACGCTGTTGCTCCGAGGTCAGTTTGTGCATCTGATCTTCAATCCGGGCCGCCATCTCATTCAGCACGCGGGCCAGGTAGTCGATCTCCTCACCTTTTCCGGTGGGCACCCGCACACCCCGTTCCCCAATGCCGATCCGGGCAGCAGCATCGGCGATCTCACGCAGTGGCTTTGCTGTTATCCGGGACAGGACAATACTGAGTATCAGCGATGAAAGCAGTAACAGGGTGACCGCACCACCCAGCAGGTTGTGCAGGGAACGTTTGGCAGCATCAAAGTATTCCAGTGGCAGTGCCAGCCGGATAATTGAGGCATCAGCATGAGAAAGCGGCAGCGCAACATACAGCATGGTGGTCCGCAGGGTTTCAGAATGACGGATCGACCAGCCGGAACCACTCTTCAACGACTGTTGAACCTCTGGACGACTCAGGTGATTTTCAAGGACACCCACCTGATCATCACGGACATCAGAGTCACCCACAACCCTGCCGTCGGCTGCAATCAGGGTGACACGGGACTTGATCGCCGCCCCCAGGGTATGCGCCAGCTTCTGGGATGGCTGAGCCTTTTGCTGTTCAGCGAGCAGCTTGGCCAATTGGGCCTGTTGCTGCAGGTTTGAGCGGCTTTCATCCAGCAGGCGCTGTTCCAGCAGATGATTGACATAGCCAAACCCGCCACCGGCTATCAGTAGCGAAAGGGCGATATACGACAGAAATAACTTCCAGCGAAATGACATGGTCCTATTCCTCCAGCTTGTAGCCAAAGCCACGCACGGTCTTGATCATCTCACCGGCATCCCCCAGCTTGTTCCGCAAACGGGTGACATGGGTATCCACGGTACGGGTGTCACCCACAAAGTTGTAGCCCCAGACATCCTGCAGCAGCAGCTCACGCTTCATAACCCGCCCGCTATGCTCAGCCAGATACAGCAGCAGCTTGTATTCAGTACTGGTCAGCTCTATTTCATCCCCTGCCACGGTGACCCGGTGGCTGCCACAGTCAATGGCAATCGCACCCATGGTGATCTGCCGTTCCGTGTTAACCGGTTCATGTCCGCTACGCCGCAGAATGGCCCGAATCCGCAGCATCAGTTCCCGCATGGAAAACGGTTTGACGATGTAGTCATCCGCCCCCATCTCAAAGCCCACCACCCGGTCAATTTCATCCCCCCGGGCAGTCAGCATCAAGACCGGAATACCACGGGTCTTGTCACTGTGCCTTAGAGACGAACAGACCTCGGTCCCCATCATGCCGGGCAGCATCAGATCCAGCAGAATCAGATCCGGCAGTTCCCGTCGGGCAGTTTCCAGTCCTTCCAGGCCGGTACCGGTCACCAGGGCCTGATAGCCCTCTTTTTCAAGGTTGTAGGCCAGCAGCTCTGCCAGATCACGTTCATCCTCAACGATCAACACCTTCTTCATAATGTCTATCTCCTGTTTCTGCTGAGCAGAAAACGGTTCCTATTCGGATTGTAACAGTATCAGAGCAAGGTTACAGGCTTGTTACACCAGTGCAAACAGTTTGTGGCAGGATGCAAAAAAGGCTGCTTCCAAACAGAAGCAGCCCTGTACATGTCATTATTCTTCACAAGAAATACTCAGCCAAGCAACGGCAACAGAACCTGATAGGTAATAAACGCCACCAGCGCCGCCGCCGGTATGGTCAACACCCAGGCCCAGACAATCCGCTTGGCAACATTCCAGTTAACAGCTGTCAGCCGCTTGGAAACCCCCACCCCCAAAATAGTTGAGGTGATCACATGGGTGGTGCTGACCGGCATACCGATGGATGAAGCCCCCAGAATAACCCCGGCTGCGGCAGTCTCAACACAGAAACCATGTACCGGCTGCAATTTAACAAAGTCCTTGCCGATGGTCTTGATAATCCGCCAGCCACCGGCAGCGGTACCCAGGCCCATGGCAACGGCGCAGGAGACCTTGACCCAGGTCGGCACATCAAAGGTGGGAATCAGGCCATAGGACAGCAATGCCATGGTAATAACCCCCATTGATTTCTGAGCATCGGCAGTTCCGTGAGAAAAGGCCATGAAGGCCGCCGAAGCAACCTGCAATTTACGAAAATTTTTGTTAAGCGGCCCGGGATTGCTGTCATGGAACAGACGCATGACAAGCATCATAAATATAAAGCCGATAGCAACACCGATGATGGGTGAAAGAATCAGGGCCATCACGATTTTCTGCAAACCCTTCCAATGCAGGGTGGCGGCGCCGGAGTGGGCAATAACCGCCCCCATGATGCCACCAATAATGGCGTGGGAGGAGGAAGAAGGCATGCCGTAGTACCAGGTAATCAGGTTCCAGATAATGGCCCCCATAATACCGGCCAGCACCACCAGCTGGGTTACATTATTTGCATCCACAATCCCCTTGCCGATGGTTGATGCCACCTTGGTGGAAACCATGGCGCCGGCAAAATTCAGGAAGGCGGCCATAAAGATGGCGGCCTTGACCGACAGGGCGCGGGTTGAGACACAGGTGGCAATGGCGTTGGCAGTGTCATGGAAGCCGTTGATATAATCAAAAGCCAGTGCGGCAACAATCACCAGCACCAGCATGATCAAAGCAATATCAGGCATTTTTCACTACCACGCTTTCCAGAATATTGGCAGCGTCTTCACACTTGTCTGTGGCTTTTTCCAGCGTTTCGTAGATCTCTTTCCACTTGATCAGGTTGATCGGGTCCTTTTCTTCATCAAACAGGCGACTGATCGCTTCACGGCAAACCCGGTCCGCTTCGTTTTCCAGGGCGTTGATCTCAACACAGCAATCATTTATATCCTCAAACTTCCCCCCCAGATGTTTCAGTGCCCGTTCAACGGTCTGACAGCACTTGAGGATGATGAAGGCCAGCTGTTGAGCTTCCGGGGTCGGTTTCTCTACGTTGTACATCACAAAACGCTGGGCCGAGGCATCAATCAGATCCAGGATGTCATCCAGCTTTGAGGCCAGGGAATAGATATCTTCACGGTCAAGGGGGGTGATAAGGTCTTGTTGAGGGTCTTGATAATCACATGGGTCTGGTTGTCACCCTTGTGCTCTGTATCCTTGATCTGGCGCTGGCTGGCAAGGGGATCAACATAATCATCCAGCATAACCTTCAGTTGCTGGGCGCCTTCGGTAATGATGATACCCATATCCTGAAACATCTTGAAAAACTTCTCTTCCTTCGGGATTAATCCAAACATGCTGCTCTCCTTTTGAATGCAGACAACTGACAGTTCATGACAAGCGAGCGCATGTTACAGGTATGTGACAGATATGTAAAGTTTCAGTTGTGTTACAAACAAAGCGGGCAGCCCCTTCAAGGGACTGCCCGCTTCTGTCAAACCATTAACCCACCCCGGCCCTCCCTTATCAGAGAGGGAGTAAAGCCCTCCCCTGACAAGGGGAGCGGGGAGGGGGGGCGTTCCTATCCCAAGATAGCCTTCAGGTCTTCCTCTGCCGTCGTAATCGGCATAATATTGAAATTCTCCACCAGGAAGGCCAGCACGTTGGGCGTAATAAAGGCCGGTAGTGAAGGTCCGAGGCGGATATCCTTGATTCCCAGTGACAGCAGGGTCAGCAGGATCACCACCGCCTTTTGCTCGTACCAGGAAAGGATCATGGAGAGCGGCAGATCGTTCACGCCGCACTCAAAGGCACCGGCCAGGGCCACGGCGATCTGGATGGCGGAGTAGGCATCGTTACACTGGCCGATATCCAGCAGACGGGGGATGCCACCGATGTCGCCGAACTCCAGCTTGTTGAAGCGGTACTTACCGCAGGCCAGGGTCAGAATGACGGTATCTTTGGGAGCCTTTTCGGCAAACTCGGTATAGTAGTTGCGGCCAGACTTGGCACCGTCGCAACCGCCCACCAGGAAGAAATGCTTGATCTGGCCAGCCTTGACCGCCGCGATGACCTTGTCAGCCACACCCAGCACTGCCTTGTGACCAAAACCGGTCAGGATCTCCTGGCCCGGATTTTCCGGCAGACTTGGGCACTCCAGCGCCTTGTTGATCACTTCGGAGAAGTCCCAACCACTGATATGCTTCACACCGGGCCACTGTACCAGCCCCCAGGTATAGAGACGATCCCTGTAGGAATCAGCCGGGCGCTGGATACAGTTGGTGTTGAAGATGATCGCGCCGGGGAAGTTGGGGAATTCCCTGGCCTGATCCTGCCATGCGCCGCCATAGTTTGCCACCAGGTGCGGATACTTCTTCAGGCCGGGATACCCGTGGGCAGGCAGCATCTCACCATGGGTGTAGATGTTGATCCCCTTGCCTTCGGTCTGCTTCAGCAGTTCTTCCAGCATCTTCAGGTCGTGGCCGGTCACCAGAATACCTTTGCCGGCCTTGGTGCCCAGGTTAACCGGCGTCGGGGTAGGTGCACCGTAGGTCTCGTTGTGGGCGGTATCCAGCAGCGCCATCACGGTCAGGTTCTGCTTGCCACACTCCATGCAGAGGCCCACAAAATCCATCAGCCCCAGGGCTGGATCGGTGGTGGCGGCCAGCGCCTTCTGGAAGAACGCCATAACCTCGTCATTGTTGCGGCCCAGGATCATGGCGTGATCCATATATGCGGACATCCCCTTCAGGCCGTACATCAGAATTTCGATGACGGAACGGATATCTTCGTTGATATGCTGGGTGTTGATGCCGTGCTGCTCACCCTGGGCCACCATACCGGCCAGATCGGCGGCTGGCTTCCAGTCAGCAACCGGACAGACGATGGCAGCACCGGAAGCAGCCTTGGCCTTTTCCTTCAGGGCATAGCAGTTCTGGATCAGCTTGCCGATATCTTCCGGGTCAAAATCAACGTTGGTAACGGTGCTGAACAGCGCCTCAATGGTAAAGCGGTCAATCTCGGCATCACGTCCCATCTTATCAGCATACAGGGCCAGAGACTTCAGGCCGTACAGCAGGTGATCCTGCAGGGCTGCCACATCAGGTTTCTTGCCGCAGACGCCGGAAATGTTACAGCCGGTTCCGTTTGCTGCCTGCTCGCACTGGTTACAGAACATACTCATTGTAGTATCCTCCTCTTGGTAGGTGCATCCATCAGCAGATGCGTTTTAGTCGATAATGTGCTATGAAGAGTATATCAGTCCTTTTAGAGAAAGCATGACCTTGGTCAAAAAAAGTGCGTATCTTGCAGATACGTTCTGTAGTATCTTGTCTGGCGGTACCATCAGTAAGCAGGACTATCTAAAATCTTTCAGGAGTTTCCCCCGATGTCTGATCTGCGCGTTCGTTTTGCCCCTTCTCCCACCGGCTACCTGCATGTCGGTGGTGCCCGTACTGCCCTGTTCAACTGGCTCTACGCACGCCACTTTGGCGGCACCTTTATTTTACGGATAGAAGATACCGACACCGAGCGTTCCACCCAGCAGTCGGTGGATGCCATTTTACAAGGGATGGAGTGGCTGGGGCTGGACTGGGATGAAGGGCCGTTCTATCAGACCGACAATTTTCCGCTCTACAAACAACATGTGCAGAAGCTGCTGGATGAAGGCAAGGCCTACCGCTGCTGGTGCAGGCCGGAAGAGCTGGAGGCCAAGCGTGAGGCAGCCATGGCTGAAGGGCGCAAGCCCAAGTATGACGGCACCTGCCGCCACCGCCAGGACCAACCGCTGGATCAGCCCCACGTGATCCGCTTCAAGGCGCCCGAACAGGGTGAGACCGCCTTTGATGACCTGATCAAAGGCAGGATCGCCTTCCCCAATGAGGAGCTGGATGACCTGATCATCAGCCGCACCGACGGCACCCCCACCTATAACTTCTGCGTGGTGATTGACGATGCCCTGATGCGGATCTCCCACGTCATCCGTGGCGATGACCATGTCAACAACACCCCGCGTCAGATTCAGCTGTACGAAGCACTGGGCTATCCGGTGCCGATCTTTGCCCATGTGCCGATGATCCTGGGCAGCGACAAGGCCCGGCTTTCCAAGCGCCACGGTGCCACCAGCGTGATCGCCTACCGCGATATGGGCTACCTGCCGGAGGCGCTGAACAACTACCTGGTGCGGCTGGGCTGGAGTAACGGTGACGATGAGATCTTCAGCCGCGAAGAGATGGTGCAGAAGTTTGACATCGCCAATGTGGGCCGTTCCCCCTCGGTCTTTAACCCGGATAAACTGAACTGGCTGAATGCCCACTACATCAAGACCGCTGACCCGGCCCGGCTGGCTGAGCTGCTGAAACCCCACCTGGCAAGCCGTGGCGTAACTGACACCTCAGCGCCTGATCTTGCCGGCGCCATCAGCACCCTGCAGGAACGGGCCCAGACCCTGGAAGAGATGGCTGATCGGGCACTGTTCTATTATCTGGCCCCGCAAAGCTATGATGAAGCAGCTCTGGCCAAGTTTGACAAGCCGCACCTGGCAGCGGTCTTTACAGCAGTAGCCGCAAAACTGTCCGCTACAGCCGCCAGCACTGCAGCAGAATGTGATACCCTGTTTAAGGAAATCTGCACGGAAGGTGGCTGGAAGATGCCGCAGGTTGGCCAGCCGGTACGGATAGCACTTTCCGGCAGCACCCAGGCCCCCGGTATTGGCGAGATTGTGATGGCACTGGGGATACCAGAGGCTGTGGCACGGATACAGCACGCAAAAGAACACCTTGATGTATCGCCGTAGGCGTCCTCCCCGCAAGCATGCAAGCGACTAAAATCGCTTGTTTTTATATTATGACCATGTTAGCGTGGTCATAATTGGAGGTGCATAGTTATGTCTCTGGCACTATCAAAATCACAATTCAAGCCCCATTCGCTTGATTATTTCCGCCGTGTTGAACAGAGCGGAGAGGAAATCATCATTACCGACCATGGGCATCCAGTGCTCAAAGTAGTACCCTATGTGGCTGACCCGGAAGAGGCTTTTCGCGGGCTGCGCAACACGGTACTGCGCTATGACGACCCATGCGAGCCGGTTGGCGCTAACGAATGGGAAGCACTCACATGATCCTGCTGGATACCCATGCTTTGATCTGGTGGGTCAATGATCCATCCCAGCTGAGTACCGTTGCCCAGTCAGCTATTGAAGAGGCTCGCAAGCGCAATGCGCTGTATGTTTCCTGCATCAGCTCCTGGGAGATCGCTCTGCTGGTGCAGCGCAACCGGCTTCAGTTATCCCTTGATGTGCGCGACTGGCTGGCCCGTTGTGAGGCGCTTCCCTTTCTCTCGTTTATGCCGGTGACCACTGCAATTGCCGTTGAATCAACCCGATTACCTGACTTTCCCCACGCCGATCCGGCTGATCGCATCATAGTTGCCAGCGCTCTGTCGTTGGGAGCAAAGCTAATTACCAAGGACGAAAAGATACACCAGTACCGCAACCAGCTGTCAGTCTGGTAAACAGAAAATCCATTAGCAGGCTGTGTTTCCTGCACAGGACACCCATGCAGATAGTTGCCATCACCGACATACCGCGCATGACCGCCTTCTTTGAGCGTATGGTCCAGCAGTATCCCGACCTGATTGTGGTCAATGAGATTCATCGCGGTATTGAAGAGCTGGAAAACCGCAAACCGGAGGTGGTACTGATCCAGAATCACCTTTCCGGGCTGTCGGCGGATATTCTGCACAAGCACCTCAAGTCACGTCTGGGCCCGCACAAGGCCCGCTTTGGGCTGATCAGCGCCGCAGCGACTCTGGATGTTGCCATCTCTGCACAATTTGAAACCATACTGGACCCGGCTTTAAACGATACACAGCTGGAACAGGCCCTTGCAAGAATCCTGCAGCGCCAGCCTCCACCAGGCCCCCGGGACAGCACAACGCTTAACCAACCGGCTGTAGCATCGGCTATCCCAGACCAGGACCCAGAACCGGCATTACAGCAGCAGCTCATCCCATCCGTTGCCGCAGCACCTGCTGCGGCAGATGACGAACCGCCTGCAGATCCACTCACCTATGAGATGCCGCGCCGACCGGGCCTCTCGATTATTTCCGACTTCAGCAAGCAGCTTGACACCCGCTCTGACGCCGTCAGAACAGAGCCGGCGCTGTTTGCAGAACGGGAACAGGAACTGCGTATCAGGGATCTGCATCAGGAACCGCACCTGATCACAGATTTTGAGGAACCGCAGCCCTGGTACCGCAAAACACCGTTCATACTGGTCAGCGTCACCCTGGTTCTGGTTGTGGCAATCAGCCTGTTCCAGCATCGTGCTTCCCTTCCCCCCAAGGCAGCGCCAGCGGCAAAGCCGTCACCAGCGGCAACACCACCAGCCGCCGTTACTGCGCCTGCGGTGCAACCGCAACCTGATCTTAAACAGGGGCTTTCCTCCCATGGCGCCGGTCGCCCTCGTAACCTGCCGTCCTTTGTTCCCCGGGAAGGACGGGACCCCGGTTACGGTAAGGAAAATCCCGGCTGGGAAAACTACCACAGTCAGACAAGTGAATACCGTATCTTCAGAGAAAAGGACGGAACCATCAAGGCGATTCAGGTGATTGACCGCAGCGGCGCCGGGATCCAGGAATCCTTTTATATCAGCATCCTTAAGGAACTGGCCGGTGCCACCACCATGCGGCCAACCTCATCCGAGATTAAGGAAGGATACGAAATCCGCCGGGGTGACCTGGCCGGCTTGCAGCTGGTACAGTACCGGGATGCGCAGGGGGGCAGGATGCGGGGCTTTGTGATTACCTGGCCCTAACGGGAATACCCCGGCGTGATGGTTTATTTGAAACGGCAGTGCATGTCCACTAAGGACACGAAGTTTCACGAAGATTCAAATAGATTACAGGACACCCATAATTTGCCCCAAAGATTGTTGCTGTTTTGGTCTAAACAATTTGTCTTTCTTGGTGTTTCTTCGTGCTTCGTGGTCAACTGTTTTTCAAGGTTTAATAACTAGAACGGGCGTCCTAACCAGGACGCCCGTTCTTTGTGATAATTCACTTTCACGATCAAGTTGACAACCCCCACCCTTGTTAGGAGGGAGTTCATTCCCCCTCCTATTTCAGGAGGGGCCATGGGTGGTAAGATGCCAGCTTTATTGCGATTTAAAATAAGCTGACAGCGGCACCAGCAGGTGCGCTAGTTTGCCGATAACTTCAGATAACACTCCGCCCGGCTCAGAGTTGCTTCAGGCAGCAGTGCAGAGGAGGGGTAGCGGCTGATGAACTGATCAAACTGGGCAATGGCGGTTTCACAATCCCCCTTTTTAAAGGCTTCAAGTCCACGGTTGTAGGCGTTGTACTCACCCTGCGCAGCAGCAGGGGGGCGCTGTTTTTCCGATCGTTTCTTGGGGGGAATCTCCGTTGTCAGCTCCTGGGTAAGCGTCTTCCGTTCCGGTTTCTTTTCTATCCCGGCCTGCTGTCCATGTCTGGATGCAGCCTTGCGGGAGATCGGCACCCTCAGTACCTGCCCGATCTGAATCCAATGGGGCCGTTTAATGTCGTTAAAGAGCAGAATCTGGGGATAATAGTAATCACGGCCTGAGTATCTTTTGGAGATCCGTGAGAGGTTATCACCCTTTTTTACCGTAACCTCCCGTACCAGTACACCATCACCCACCGCCTCGCCCTCAACCGGCGCCGGCGAATAGAGATAATCGCCGCCCCAGCTTGCGGTTGCTCCAAACAGCAGCAAGGCCATCACACAACATTTCACACCGGATAGATGCATATCAGTACCTGTTCCCCACTTGATCCTGGTAGGACAAGACGCTCTTCAACTGAACACCGGTACCGACACCGGTGCCGGACTTGATCCTGAAAGAGGCCTTCACCACCCGCTTTTCACCGGCGCCAAGTTCACTGAAACGCCAGAGTGACGTACCTGCCTCAGCCTTGCCGGCGGCCTGATCAATGGCCACCAGCTCAATCTGCTCGGGCCAGGTCACCGCCAGTTCAACCTGTTTGGCAAGGTTGGAACCACGGTTCAGGATATCCAGATCAATGGTCAGCAGATCCCCCGGCACCATCCGGCCTTCGCGTCCCTTCATGGCCAGTTGCAGTACCGGCCGTGAATACCCGATCTCTGCCTCAACCATAACTGCCTTGCCCTGGGCCGCCTCAGGAGCGGCGCTTAACGACAGTTTTTCAACGGTACCATCCTGAGCGGTCTTTGAGGTGCTCACCTCAAGCAACAGTGCCGCCTCTTCCTTGGGGCCCAGCGGACCGATAACCGCCACCTCGGGCTCACCCGGCTGCCGCAGGCCGTCACGGTTCAGGTCATGGTAGACAACCACCTTCTGGAAGGGACTGGCTGAAGCAACCAGGCTGAACCGCTCACGTTGATTGCCTTTGTTGACAATCCGGGCCGGAACCATCACCACCTGTCCCGGCACCGCCTTAACCCGCTCCGTTGCCATCTTCACCGCCAGCTCGCTAACCGGCAGCACAAAGCTGGCATTGGACAGGAAGGTTCCTCTGGTCTGCAGCGGATTATTCAGAAGGTCGGCACGGACGATCAGCTCCTCCTTTGCCAGCGCCTCACCCTTCAGCTGGAAAGTCACGGTCAGGTCACGGCTTTCACCGGATTTAAGCGATAGGCCATCCAGTACCAGCGCAGCCCCCATCTCCTGCCGGAAACCTGCTGCGGCAAAATCAACCGCCTGATACTGGGGCGGGAAGTTCAGACGCAGGGTAACATCTTCAGCCGGTGTTGAGCCGACGTTCAGCACGGCAACCCGGTACTGCACCGTCTCGCCGGGCAGCAGCTGGGCCTTGTCGGTCTTTACTACGGCGCGTAACAACGGCGCAGCTGCCACCAGTGACACCGTACGGCTTTGTGATGCCTCAGGCATAAACTGGGAAGCAGCCTTAATCGGATGGGCAATCCTGAGACCATCAATGGAAGCGGCCGGCACGTTTAACAGCAACAGTCCCTTGAATTTCTCACCAGGCGCAAGCTGCGGGGTCTGATTGATAGACTGCTCAGGCATCCCTGCAGCAGCAAAGCGGGCGCCAAACTCGGCAGGAAAGCTGGAAGCCAGATAGAAACTGTCCTGACCGTTACCCCGGTTCTGAATCTCAAATGGAATAACGTTCTTGCGGGCAACTTCAAGAGGTATCTGGGGAGACTGCACATCAAACTCAAAGGCGGCGTACTGTGCGACCTCAAGGGTCAGCACCTGAGCTGTAGCGGTAGTTTCAGCCGACTGAGCCGATGAAGCGGCAGGCGGCACTGCCACTGCCACGCCCAGCTCCTTCAGACGGGTTGCTGCAGTACGGGCAGCCGGCGTATTGGGAAAACGCTCCAGAATTCCCTTGTACCCGGCAATCGCCTTTTCCTTAAGTCCGGCGCGCTCCTGGCGCAGCTTCTCTGCTGCAAGCTTTTCCTCTTCAACCTTGCGGGCAGCTGTAAGCTCACGCTCTTTCTGCTCGGCAGCAACCATGGCAGCTTTCTCAGCCAGACGGCGCTCCTCAGCAGCCTTTTGGGCAGCAACCTGTTCCGCTGCAGCTTTTTCCCTGGCCAGACGATCTTCTTCAGCCTTTACTGCTGCAAGCCGGTCCGCCTCTGCTTTGGCCTGCAGGACACGGGCCTTTTCCGCTGCCTCCTGAGCAGCCTTTTCCTGGGCTACCCGCTCTGCCTCCAGCTTGGCTGCTGCCAGGCGATCAGCCTCTGCCTTTTCACGGGCGATCCGGTCTGCCTCAGCCTTGGCCTTCAGGACACGGGCCTTTTCCGCTGCCTCCTGAGCAGCCTTTTCCTGGGCTACCCGC
>DAIQQT010000010.1:0-644 GCA_036786685.1 Trichlorobacter sp. | reverse complement strand
TCTGCCTCCAGCTTGGCTGCTGCAAGACGATCAGCTTCAGCCTTTTCACGGGCAACCCGCTCCGCTTCAGCAGCAGCCTGCTGCTTTTCCTGCTCCAGTTTAAGTGCAGCCAGTCGATCAGCCTCTGCCTTTTCACGGGCAAGCCGGTCTGCCTCAGCCTTGGCCTTCAGGATACGGGCCTTTTCCGCTGCTTCCTGGGCAGCCTTTTCCTGGGCTACCCGCTCTGCCTCCGCCTTCTCACGGGCAACCTGCGCCGTGGCTTCTGCAGCACGCTGCTTTTCAGCCTCAAGCTGCGCTGCAGCCGCAACCTGCACAGCACTACCCTGACCTTTTTCATACTGGGCAGCCAGGGTCAGCAGATCTTCTTCAACCGTATTTTTCAGAGGGTTATCCGGATATTCACGGGAAAACTGCGCCATATAGCGGGCTGCATCAGGACGGTTACCGGCCTTGTAGTGGGCCCGGGCCAACCAGAACAGGGTCATGTCACGCAGAGGGGTATCAGGGTATTTCTTCAGGACATCGCCAAGGCGGGTTGTGGCAGCAGAGAAATCTTTCTGCTGGTAGGCGTTAAACACGGAGAGAAACAGTTGGGAATCTTAGGTCTCTTGTGCAACGAACGTTGCTGCGCACAGCAGGGTGGG
>DAIQQT010000370.1:0-3119 GCA_036786685.1 Trichlorobacter sp. | reverse complement strand
CCAGCAATTCATCCCGGGTTCTTGCGGATGAGCTTCAGAAGCTAGAAAAGCTGCAGGTTGCGCGCTACGGAATTATCCATCTGCAAGGCCTTGCACCATCATCTTTACCGGTCTCAACCGAGACCTTTTTCGCCACACAGACAGAACGATGCGTCACCGCAGCGGCCATTGCCGAACTATTGGAGAACGGTCCCCAGGAAACCGTCTGCTGGCTGATAACCGCCAGCACCCCTGATCCTGCAGATACCCCGCAGACACACCACACCGCAACGGTGTACCCCGATGCTGCGCTCTGGGGGTTCGGTAGAACCCTGATCAATGAATGCCCCCATGGCACCATCCGTCTGGTTACCGTTGATACCGACAGTAGACCGGAAAAAACAGCTTTCCTCTTGGCAACAGAACTGGCCTGCACCGATGATGAGCAGGAAGTTCAGCTGACCGCTGACGGCAAGCGCCTTGTCTGTCGTTTGCAGGACATGACGCCCACCCTGTTGACAGACACGCACGACCAACCTGATGATGCCACGCCCTATTACCGGCTTGGCTTTCAGTTCCCCGGACAGTTGCGTAACCTTCGCTGGGAAACCTGGCCAAGCCCGACCGTCAGGGACGACGAGATCGAGGTAGAGGTCTGTGCAACCGGCTTGAATTTCAGAGACTTCATGTATGCACTGGGGCTTCTTTCAGATGAAGCGGTTGAAAACGGATTTGCCGGGGCGACACTCGGTATGGAGTTTTCCGGCAGAGTTCTCAGAACCGGGTCGCTGGTACAGGAATTTGTACCGGGTGATCTGGTTGTAGGTTTCAGTCCAGCCTGTTTCAGCAATCGTGTCATCACGCGCCCCAATGCCGTCACCCTTATTCCCTCAGGGCTTTCCCTTGAATCTGCAGTCACCATTCCCGCCGTATTTTTAACAAGTTACTATGCATTACACCACCTTGCCAGACTTGAACCGGGCGAAAAAGTACTGATTCACGGTGCTGCCGGGGGAGTCGGTATTGCGGCAATTCAGGTGGCACGCTGGTGTGGTGCCGAAATCCATGCCACCGCCGGCTCCGAGGAGAAACGTGACTTCCTGCGCATGCTCGGTGTAGAGCATATCTATGACTCGCGTTCACTTGACTTTGCGGACGAAATACTGACCCGGACTAACGGCAGCGGCGTTGATGTTGTCCTCAATTCGCTCTCCGGCGAGGCTATCAACCGCAATCTGCAGGTGTTAAAACCATTTGGACGTTTTCTTGAGTTGGGCAAACGTGACTTCTACGAAAACACCCGAATCGGGCTCAGGCCGTTCAGGAACAACATCAGCTACTTCGGCATTGATGCCGATCAACTGATGCAGGAACGCCCGGAACTGACCCGCCGCCTTTTCACGCGGATCATGGAACTGTTTGCAGAAGGGATCTTCCACCCCCTGCCCTTCCAGCGTTTTGATGCCGATGAGATCGTACAGGCCTTCAGATACATGCAGCAGTCACGACAGATCGGCAAAATTATCGTAACCTATCACAATAGCATCACACCGGCACCGCTAGAGCAGTTGTCTCCTCCACCCAACCTGGAGCTGGCTTCCGACGCTACCTTTCTAGTAACC
Source organism: Trichlorobacter sp. (assembly GCA_036786685.1). Taxonomy (GTDB): domain Bacteria; phylum Desulfobacterota; class Desulfuromonadia; order Geobacterales; family Pseudopelobacteraceae; genus Trichlorobacter. The sequence continues at coordinate 1,518 of DAIQQT010000370.1, read as the reverse complement.
GGCGGTCTCAGCGGCTTTGGCCTGCAAACCGCAGCCTGGCTTGCCCGGAAGGGATGTCGCAGCCTGCTGTTGCTCAGCCGCAGCGGCCCTGTTTCTGAAGAATCACAACAGGTCATTGCGCAACTCCGAAAGGACGGCGTAACGGTTCATGCTGTGGCCTGCGATGTTACCGACAAGGCAGCCCTTACACAACTCCTGCAGGATGCATCCGAAAAACTGCCGCCGCTGAAAGGGGTGGTACATGCAGCAATGGCGATCCATGACGGCCTGATCAAAACCATGGACAGCCAACAGATACGTACCGTACTGGCCCCTAAAATATTGGGGGCTGCCTATCTGCATGAACTGACACGCCACCTGCCGATCGACTATTTCATCCTCTTCTCATCTGCCACCACCCTGTTCGGCAACCCTGGTCAAGGTAATTACGTGGCAGCCAACTACTGGCTTGAGGCCCTTGCCCTGCAGCGTCGGTCTGCCGGCCTTCCGGCGACCTGCATCGGCTGGAGCCCGATCAGTGATGCCGGCTATCTGGCGCGGCACCAGCAGATTAAAGAAGCACTCCAAAACCGTCTGGGCGGTGAGGCCTTAAGCTGTGAAGCAGCGCTTAACCAATTGGAACAACTGTTAGTGACAGACCAATCCGGCCTGGGTGTGCTTGATCTGGACTGGCAGACTCTCAGCCGCTCCCTGCCAAGTGCAGCTGGCACCAGGTTCTCGGAACTTGCCAGAAAAGAGGGAGTACACAACGAACAGCAGGAACAACGCCTTGACATACAACAACTGGTAACAGATCTGTCGGCTGAAGAACTGCTCGCAACGCTGATTGAACTGCTTAAGCAGGAAGTCGGCGCTGTACTCAGGATTGATCCGTCCAAACTGGATCCGCACCAACCACTTGCCGACATGGGACTTGACTCGCTGATGGGGGTTGAACTGGCCGTTGCCCTTGAATCACTCTGTGGTGTCAAGATTCCGGTACTGGTGCTTTCAGACAGTCCTACCATACTAAAACTTACCCACTATCTGATCGGCCAGCTCACAACCCCCCGGTCAACATCTGAGCCTGGCGATACCAGTGAGACCGAGGAGCTTGTCCAGCAGGTTCTATATCAGCATGCTACCGCTGTCAGCGATGATGTCATTGACCAGATTGTGCAGACCGTACAGACCACTACAGCAACAGACAAGAACCGGATGATCTCCTGATATGGTACGCAAAGGAATACAAGGCCTGACGGCACAATTGAAGGATGCCCTGATTGTACAGGCATTGGAAAGACGACTGCAGCAAGCGGAGCAACATGAGGCATACGCTGATCTTCTGCCGGGCGATGCCGCCGGTATCCCTGAAAAGTTTTACCGTTTCCACCTGCACCCCGGTTACCAGCAACTCCGTATCATGAACGATGGCGGCAATCGCTTAGGCATCAGCAACCCGTTCTTTAAGCTGCATCAGGGGGTTGCCGGAGCCACCACCAGCATCAATGGAAAAGAATATATAAACTACGCCAGTTA
>DAIQQT010000369.1:0-3122 GCA_036786685.1 Trichlorobacter sp. | reverse complement strand
ATTCGGCCCGCTGCAGGGTTCTTCGTTCCAGTTCTGCCATCAGCTCGTTAAACGAGGCCACCAGGTGGCCGATCTCATCGTTGCCGGTCTGCTCGATTCGGTGGGTATAGTTGCCGCTGCTGGCTACTCCTTCGATCCCTTTGGCAACCGTGGCTACCGGCTTCAGAATGGCCCGGTGGATGACCCAGCCGGTAAAGACCAGCAGCAGCAGCAGGATAGCGGACTCTATCAACAGCGCGTGGAACAGGTTGCTGCCAATGGAGCGATACAGTTCCCGCATCGGAACAGAGACGGAGATGGCGCCGATCATTTCGCCGACCCGGTAGTTGTAGGAGGGGTGTCCCTTGGGAAAGCGTTGCTGAACAAAGCGGGGGGCTGATTCAAAGCTGCCGTGGCAGGTCAGGCAGGATTTTTCCGCAGTCATTGGCAGCAGGTAGCGCAGGGCCTCCTGGCCGCCACTGCCGACAACCCTGAAACTTTCCTGTGGCGTGGGGGTTGCGGCAATTCTGGCCAGTTCAGAGGCTTCATACTGATCAGGCCGGTTCTCCGGGTTGCGATTGCGCAGGGATATCTGTCGGACGTAGTAGGGGGAGCCCTCGGTGATCCGTACCGCAATCCGGCTGGCTGCCACCTGAGGTACCAGGGCATAGTTCTTTTCAGATTCACCCTGTTCGGCACGGGAAAGGTAGTCGCGGGTTTCAATGATCTGGCGGGCAATGATTCGGGCTTTTTCAACCCCCTGCTGCTGAATCAGGGACAGCTCGTGCCGGTAGGAGTTCCAGCCCAGCGCCATGAAAAGGGTGATGAGCAGGACCGCAATAATCAAGGTCAGTTTGGAGGTAATGCGCATGGAGTGCCCCTTGTTGTTTGAACGCCGTGATGGAGTAAGTATAACGTGAATAACCGGATTGACAAGCAGGGGAAGGCCGATACACTAGCTAAAACTTGAACCGCTGCAATGAATCAGGTATCGTACGAAGCTGTTGAGCAGATTTTCTTGTAACTATAGTGAGTTGAAAGGTTGCCGTGCATGTATCAGGAACAGAGTAAAACAAGTCGGCGGGCCCCCGGCCGGAGCAGAAGAGGTTTTCTGTCCACCCTGCTGTTGATTGCGGTTACCCTGCTGGTGGTGTCGCTGCTGGGGCTGGGGGGGTATGTGGCTTTTTTGCTGGCAAAGCTTCCCAAGGTTGATCGTCTGACTGATTACAAGCCGCCGATTGTTTCGCAGGTCTTTGGTGATGATGGAACGCTGGTGGGAGAATTCTACCTGGAGCGTCGGCTGGTGGTGCCGGTCAACAAGATGCCCCGTAAGCTGATTCAGGCCTTTGTTGCTGCAGAAGATGCCAGTTTTTACTCCCATAAGGGGATCGACTATTTCGGTATTATGCGCGCTGCCTTCAAGAACCTGCTTTCCATGAGGAAGAAGGAAGGGGCCTCCACCATTACCCAGCAGGTCACCAAGACCATGCTGCTGACCCCGGAAAAAAAACTGTCCCGCAAGATTAAAGAGGCGATTCTGGCCAAGCGGATGGAAGATAAACTGACCAAGGATGAGATCCTCTACCTGTATCTTAACCAGATTTATCTTGGGGCTGGCTCCTATGGTGTGGAGGCCGCTGCCGAGACATATTTTGGCAAGCGGGTTGATCAGCTGAATCTGGCGGAAATGGCTGTGCTGGCTGGCCTGCCCAAGGCCCCTAATGCCTATTCTCCGATCAAGCACCTGGACCGGGCCAAAGAGCGACAGGCCTATGTGCTGGATAGAATGGTGCAGGAGGGGTTTGTAACCCAGGCCGAGGCAGACCATGCCCGTAAGACGGCACTGACCATTTTGCCTGGTCGCCGGGTTATGAATGACCGGGTTGCCTATTTTCTTGAGCAGATGCGGATATATCTTGAGGAAAAGTATGGAGAAGACCAACTCTACAAAGGCGGGTTGAAAATCTATACCACCATGAATGCCAACATGCAGGGGGCCGCCTATGAGGCGGTCAGGGCCGGTCTGAAGGCGGTGGACAAACGTCAGGGCTTCAGGGGAGCCTCCAAATATCTGAAGCAGGATGAGGTAGAACCGTTCTGTGACAAGGTGGAAGAGGGGATTGATTCTGCTGCTTTGAAAACTGGCGAGACCTATGTCGGCGTGGTGACAGCGGTTGATCCGGCCAAAGGAGTGGCAACGGTGCGGGTGGGAGACCGCTTGGGAACCCTGGATCGTAAGGGGATGGCCTGGGCAGGTAAGTTGGCGCTGGTAAACAGCTACGGGAAACCGGAAAAATCTGCCAAATCACTTGGGGTGGGGGCGGTGGTGGACCTGCAGGTGATCACTCCTGATCAAAACAGGCAGGGGGCGATCTTTTCCCTTGATCAGGTGCCTGAGGTGCAGGGTGCCCTGGTTTCGATTGACCCGCGTACCGGCGGCGTCAAGGCGATGATCGGCGGCTATGACTTCCGCAAGAGCCAGTTTAACCGGGCGGTGCAGGCCAGACGGAATGCCGGTTCTGCCTTTAAGCCGATTATCTATGCCGCAGCGCTGGAAAAAGGGTTTACCGCTGCAACGGTTATTGATGATTCACCGGTGGAATATCCGGCAGGCCTGGGGAAGACCTGGTCACCTAAAAACTATGATCACAACTATCGCGGGCCGGTCACCATGCGGGAGGCATTGACCAACTCCATCAACGTGGTCAGCGTGAAGATCCTTGAAAAAATCGGAGTTGACCATGCGGTGGCCTTTGCCAAGCGTTTGGGCTTTACCTCAAAGATTGAGCCGAACCTGTCGCTGGCATTGGGGGCCGCCAGCGTGTCACCGTTTGAGCTGACATCTGCCTATACCGCCTTTGCCAACAAGGGGGTCTACCTTCAGCCGTATTATATCAGTAAAGTGACAGACAGCAGTGGTCAGGTTCTGGAAGAACATCATCAGCCTCTTCCCCCTGAGCCGCCAGCACCAGATGCCGATGGTGTGACACCGGTACAAATGACAGAGAAGCCCGTGCTGCCTTCAGCTGGCAGGCCAGCGCCCCTACGCGCAACCCAGGCTACCTCTGCAGATGTCGCCTATCTGATCACCAATCTGATGGAGTCGGTCGTGCAGAGCGGCACCGGACATCGTGCCGCTGCAA
>DAIQQT010000009.1:0-17864 GCA_036786685.1 Trichlorobacter sp. | reverse complement strand
AGCCCTGAAAGCAAAAGGGATGGGAGATGCAGGCTACCGTGCTATTGAAGTGGCCCGTGCAGAGGAATACCTTGAGAAGGCAAAAAAACTGATTGAAACTGACAATGACCGGTTTGAATATCAACTGGCTGTCTTGCGGGTGGCCCCTGCGGTAAAGGGAAAAGACTGGCTGGACCGTGCTGAGGTAGCCTACCGTGCTGCCCAGTCTCTGGAAAAGGTTGATGAGCGACGTCTTGACTACTATCAGGGGAAAGAGGCTGCTGCCTACTTTATGGGATTGGCCTATCTTGAAGGCTACCAGTTCCGCAAGGCTGAGGATAAGTTTCGTGAAACCCTGGACAGCCGCAAGATGGGTAAGTGGAACGAGCCAGCTGACAAGGCCTGGAAGAAGACATCTAAAATTGTGCGGGCCATGGGTGGCATCACGGTTGGTGATGTTGGGAAAAAGATTGCAGTAAAAGAGACCGTGTCACGGGGGGATCTGGCAGCCCTGCTGGTTGATGAGATGAAGATTGACAAGCTGTTTGCAGGCAGGATTCCCGTCAAATCACAGCTGGCTGCCATGAAGGCGGAGTTTGTACCTGCCGATCTGCTCGCTCATCAGTTCAGGGAAGAGGTTGATGTTATCATGAAGTGGAAAGTACGCGGTCTTGAGCCTAAATTTGATCAGACCACCAAGGCTTATCTCTTTAAACCTGAAGACAAGGTGCAGCGGGGAGAAATGGCTTTTATCCTGGAAGATGTCCTGATCAAGCTTACGGGGGATGAAAAACTGGCCACCGCCTATTTCGGCCAGGACCGTTCACCATTCCCGGATGTCAAGGCTACCTCCCCCTACTATAATGCTGTCATGAACATGACCAGTCGAGGGATTATGGAAGGCGAGCTGTCCGGTGAGTTCCGCTTTAACGAACCGGTGGACGGAGCTGAGGCGATCCTTGCCATTCGTATGTTGCAGCAAAAAATAAATATTTATTAAGTTTAACGCCTTTAATCGACACCAATATGACAAGGAGGAAGGTTCAATGAAAAAAAGCATCATACTGGCAGCAGTAGCTCTGATGGGCTGTGCAGGACTGGCTCAGGCAGATGAGGTTGATCTGAGACACTACAAGATCGCCCGTGAGTACATCAAAAAAGAAAAAGTAACGGTAACCGTCACGGTTGAACAGGCGTTTAAGCAGGATGCCATTCTGGTGGTGGGGGAAGGGGTTCCCAAAAAAGGGACTACCGGCGGACAAAAACGGTTGACTGCCCTCCGGGCCGCAGAAGTGTCAGCCCAACGGGCCTTGGCAGAACTGCTGAAAGGTGTCTCCATTACCGGCCAAACCACGGTGCGTGATGCTGAACTTGAGTCTGACGTCATCAAGTCCTCCGTCAGCGCTTTTATCAAAGGCTTCCAGCCGGTGGTTAAGGATTGGAATGCTGAGGAAGAAACTGCTCTGGTAATTTTAAAGGTGGGGATGAACGGTCCACGCAGCTTTGGCGCCATGATGTACGAAAAGATTCTGACCGAGCCCAAGATCAAGCAGCAGATTGAGCAGCCCGCATATGTGCCGCCAGCAGAACTGCCTGCACCGCCTCCGGTTGCCAAGCCCTATGACGGCCTGATCATTGATGCCACTGCCTACAGCTTCCGTCCGGCCCTGATCAACCGGATCTTTAACCCCAAGGGTGAGGTGCTCTATGACCCGGCCAAGATCAGCCAGAAGGTGCTGGTTGAGCAAGGCTGCGGCGAGTACACCAACAGTGTTGACAAGGCCCGTGCTGCCCTGCGCAAGCGCGGTGTTACCAATCCGCTGGTGGTGGCTGCCTCCGGTACGGTCAGCCCGTCTGATCTGCAGGTAAATAATGAAGTTGCTCTGCAGATCTTCAGTGCCAACCAGAATAACGGCTTTATGGCTGATGCGCGGGTTGCCTTTGTGCTGAAGTAACAGGCTGTGTTTAAAGAGTGGAGCCAAAGCCCCGTAACAGAACGTTGCGGGGCTTTTTTATCACTTTTCTGGGAACTTTTTCCCTGTGGGAGCTGTCCTATCCTGTGAATACTACTCTGCTAAATACTGCTGAAGAGTCAGACCTGCTGGCGGCCTGCCGCAAAGGTGATACCGGTGCCTTTGAACAGTTGGTGCTGCGCTACCAGTGCAGCCTGTATAATGTCGCCTTCAGGATCAGTGGTAATGAGGCTGATGCTGCAGATATTGTTCAGGAAGCCTTTCTGGCTGCCTGGCGCAAGATCAAAGGGTTTCGTGGAGAAGCCAAGCTTTCAACCTGGCTGACCAGTATCGCGGTAAACCAGGCCCGCACCCGTTGGCAGCAGAATCGTCAGAGGCGTAGTCGTGAGGAATCCCTTGATGAAGCTGCCGAAGAAAAACAGGGAGCGCCTTTGCAGATCGCTTCGGAACAACCGTCAGCCCTTGAACTCCTGGAACGCTCGGTTCTGAGGGAGCTTCTGGAGCGTTGCATCAAGGCTCTGGATCAGGGGTTTCGAGAAGTACTGGTGCTGCGTGATATGCGGGAGATGCCCTATGACGAAGTAGGGCAGGTGCTGGGATTGCGGGAGGGAACCGTGAAGTCCCGCCTGTTTCGAGCCCGCGAGTCGATCAGGGACTGTGTAACCAAAGGTATGGCACAACCATGAAAAGTCACGAAGAGCTACGCAGTATGCTTCCGGCCATGGCTGGAGGAGATCTGTCAAAAACAGACCAGGCACTGCTTGAACAGCACCTTGCAGGTTGCCGCGATTGCCGTACAGAACTGGCACAGCTGCAGTTGGTGGTGCAGACTGTGCGTGAAACACCTGAGCTGGAGCCACCTCCCTGGCTGGCAACCCGCATTATGGCCAGGGTACAGGAAGAGGCGGTTGTACAGAAGAGCTGGTTTGCCCGACTGTTTCTGCCGCTGCAGATTAAGCTGCCTTTGGAAGCCTTGGCCCTGGTGATGATCTGTGCCACTGCCTGGTACATTGTGCAGGATGTTGAGCGATCGCAACAGCGGCCTCAGGCTCTACCGGCAGCTGAGGCTCCGGCAGCAGCTCCTGCCAAAGACGCTGACAGAGGGACTGAACTGCAAGCTCCCCCCACACCTGTCCCTTCTATGCCGGCAGTCCCGAAGGCAGAACCCCCATCATCTGCTGCTCCGGTAAGACCGGAGGCTCAGAGGACACAAGCTGCCCCGGCCTTTGCACCGCCACCACAGAAAGTGCCTGAGCCTGTTGAGCAGATGGAACGAGCCAAGTCAGCTTCAGAGTCCGTACCTGCCCCTTCAGCTGTCAGCCGTGAACAACGTGCCGGTAGTCCGTCGCCCTCGGCAGATCGTGCTATGGCTGCCAAACGCAAGGCTGAAAGCAGCGGCAGTGGTACTGGCGTAACCGGTATGCAACCGCAGCGGTTGCGGCTGGTGGTTGATGATCAGACCACGATTGCAGAGACACTTGAAGCCATTGTGCCGCGTCTTGGGGGGGCTATCCTGGAGCGCCGTACCGGTAGTGCCAGGGTACGGATTCAGGAGGATCGTCTGCCTGAGCTGGTGGAACAGCTTGCGCGATCAGGGCGGATAGCAGAGCGTCCTGTCGTGGATACAACCGGTGATAAGATGCTGGAACTGCTGATAATCTGGCAGGTTGTAAAATAAATATTTTTTTGGGGAACTTTTTCCTGACTGCTCCTGTCTAACGGTGCAAAGGCTTAACGCAAAAGCCAATCACCCACAACGGGAGGAAGTCATGAAAACAATCGTAACCGTTATTCTTGCAGTCATGATCAGCGCAGTGCAGGTCTGGGCAGGCAGCATCGGCGACAGTGTCGAAGTAAGAGTTCTGTCGGAATCCGGTTCAGAGTTGCCGTTTTATCCGGTCTCTGCACGCTATCCAGCCAAGAAGGTGTACGCAGAAGCGGTAAAGGGAGATCACTACAGGATTGTGGTCCGCAACAAGCTGAACCGTCGGGTAGGGGTGGTAATTGCGGTGGATGGCCGCAACATTGTCTCCGGCCAGAAGTCCTGGCTGAAAAACAATGAGCGGATGTACATCCTGGAACCGTACGAGCGTTATGAGTATGCTGGCTGGCGTACGGGGCAGGACCGGATCAACCGCTTCTACTTTACCGAACTGCCTGACTCCTACGCTGCCTCCTTTGGTGATCAAAGCGCCATGGGGGTAATTGCGGTGGCAGTCTATCCTGAAATTCAGCGCTATGAGCCTCCGGTGCAGTATCGCAACCAACTCTCCGGCTCTGGGCCTGCACCGGCAGCAGAAGCAGCGGCTCCTTCAGCATCATCAGAACGTAAAAGATCTGCTGCTGCCCCGGTAGCAAAGGCTGAGGCGATGGACCGGTCTGCCGGTACCGGCTATGGTAGAAGCGAGTACTCACCATCACAGATCGTCGCCTTTGAACCGGAACGCCGCTCTGTGGAAAATCTGTACATCAAGTACGAATGGCGTAGCACACTCTGCAAGATGAGGATTGTCAGCTGCGGTCAGCCGTACCCCAGAAATAACAACCGGCTGTGGGACCATGGTGGTTATGCACCGCCACCTCCGGGCAAGGAATAGCTGTACTAACCAGCGTTGCAGAATAGCGGGGATGCTCATCAAATGGGCATCCCCGTACTGTTTTGATGGGGCTGATTGCAGGTACGGTGATCTGTGGTATAGCAAGAGAAAGATGTTCGTTGCATAACGTCAGCAGTCGGGAGAACCCTATGTCTGATCTGAACGGTGTCATGATGCAGTATTTTCACTGGTATCTGCCTGCTGACGGTAGCCTCTGGGCGCAATTGGCGGACAAATCCGGTGAGCTGGCTCAAGCAGGGATTTCAGCCCTCTGGCTCCCGCCAGCCTACAAGGGGATCGGTGGTGCTGCAGATGTCGGCTATGGTGTCTATGACATGTATGACCTGGGCGAGTTTGAGCAGAAAGGGGCGGTGCGTACCAAATACGGCACCAAAGAACAGTATCTGCAGGCTGTGCAACAACTCCGCAAGTCCGGTATCCAGGTTTATGCCGATACGGTACTGAATCATCGGATGGGGGCTGATCAGGCCGAGCCCTGTCGGGCCACACCTTATCGACGGGGTGATCGGCTGCATCCCAAAGGTGCTTTGCGGGAGATACTGGCCTATACCGGGTTCAGCTTTCCCGGTCGGGCTGGCGTACATTCAACATTTCAATGGCATTGGCAGCATTTTGATGCTGTTGATTATGATCATTCAAACCCCGGTGAGCGGGATACGGTCTATCTGTTGGAAGGTAAGAGCTTTGATGATGAGGTCTCACAGGAGTTTGGCAATTTTGCCTATCTGATGGGATGTGACCTGGACTGTCAGCATCCTGAAGTACGTGAGGAACTGGCTCGTTGGGGCCGATGGTACCTTGACAACACCGATGTGGATGGTTTCAGGCTGGACGCGATCAAGCATATTGCAGCCTGGTTCTTTCCGGAATGGCTTGATGCACTGGAAAAACATGCCGGTAAAGACCTGTTTGTGGTGGGAGAATACTGGGTTAACAGTCTCTCAACCCTGCTTTGGTATATTGATGATGTGGGCGGAAGGATGGCGGTATTTGATGTGCCGCTGCATTACAACTTTCATCGGGCAGGTCTGGCCGGTGGCGAGTATGACCTGCGACGGATTCTTGATGGCAGTCTGATGCAGGCCCGCCCGACCCATGCCGTAACCTTTGTTGAAAATCATGACTCCCAACCGCTTCAGGCACTGGAATCGGTGGTGGAACCATGGTTCAAGCCACTGGCCTATGCCTTGATCCTGCTGCGCAGGGAAGGCTATCCCTGTCTGTTTTATGCTGATTACTATGGTGCAGAGTATGATGATAATGGCAGGGACGGCAACCAGTATCATATTGTGATGCCGTCTCATCGTTTTGTACTGGATTGTTTTCTGAATGCCCGTAAAAGGTACGCCTACGGGCCACAGTATGATTATTTTGACCATCCTGCAGTGATCGGTTGGACCAGGCTTGGGGATGATGAACACCCCGGCGGCATGGCGGTATTGATGAGTAACGGTGGTGATGGTTTTAAATGGATGGAGGTGGGGCAGCCGGACACCGTCTATCGTGACTGTACCGGCCATCTGTCTGAAACAGTTACTACCAATCAGTATGGCTGGGGGGAGTTTCGTTGCAAGGCTGGATCGGTATCGGTCTGGGTAAGGGGCGATTCCTAGAATGAAACGTCTATGACGGAAGGTTGCCATGGAAAAATTTGTTGTTACATTGCTGTTGATTTTTCAGATATTGCTGACTGCCTGTTCCTCTACGCCACAGCTTAGTCCCTTGCCTGATGATGCCGTCGTCCTGGCTTTTGGCGACAGTCTGACGGCCGGTACCGGTGCGGCGCCTGAGGCCAGCTATCCTGCTGTCCTAAGCCGTCTGATCAGGCGCACGGTGGTGAATGCCGGGATGCCCGGTGAGGTGACTGCGGCAGGCCTGGCGAGGCTGGCAGAGACACTGGATCGGGAAAAACCGGCATTGGTGCTGCTCTGTCTGGGGGGGAACGATTTTTTGCAGCGGCTTGATCAGGCCAAGGCCGAGGAAAACCTGCGCAGCATGGTCCGCATGATGCGTGAACGAGGGATCGCTGTAGTTTTGATCGGTGTGCCGCAGTTGGGATTCGGGGTGGATGTGCCGGGGTGGTATACTGAACTGGCCAAAGAAGCGGGGGTGCCGTATGAAGGCAAACTGCTGAAACGGATTCTGGCTGACCGCTCACTCAAGTCAGACCCGATCCATCCAAATGCTGCCGGTTATCAGCAGCTTGCGGAGGGACTGGCTGTAGTCTTGAAGAAAAACGGGGCGCTACCCCAATAAAGCCGGTTAGAACGGGCAGGGGGGATTACTCAAGCCGCCACAATGGCCCGATTTCTGCCTCCCAGTTTAGCTTGGAAAAGTGCCTGGTCAGCACGGGATATCGCCTCAAAAATATTTTGTTCCGGCTTATACTCGCACACCCCCAGGCTGATGGTCAGGTGTATGCCGGGGCGGTTAACCTTAAATTCAGTCATGGCTACTGATTCACGGATCTTGTTGGCAACGGCCAGGGCACCATCGAGCTGAGTTTCCGGCAGTAGTACCAGAAATTCTTCGCCTCCCCAGCGGGAGCAGATGTCTTCATTGCGCAGGCAGCCCCGCAGTACCCGGGAAACCTCTACCAACACGTCGTCACCTGTGTTGAACCCATGGGTGTCATTAACCTTTTTAAAATAGTCCAGGTCAGCCATGATGATTGAGGCTGAACGCTGATGCCTGCTGGCCCTACTGAACTCCTGTTCAATCATCTCCATGATGGCCCGGCGGTTGGCAAGTCCGGTCATCGGGTCTACTCTGGTGGCAAGGTCCAGAGAGCGGTTCATGTTTGCCAACTGGGTCTGCAGATATTCCTTTTCTTTGACCATCCGTTCTGAGCGTTGGGCTAACGTGCGATAAAGATTATGCAGTTGCTGGAATTCGGGCAAAAGAGGATTGTCCTTAAACCGCTCGTCTGCCATAAGTTGTTGAAAACGATCTGACTCAAGGGTTTCAAGGCTGTCAATGAGATCACGGTCAGTTGCCATGATGGAGAACTCCTTTGATGCTCCGAGTGAAAACGATTATACTAAAGCATTGTAACGCTATTTCTGAATAATTCAATGTTAAGTCATCTGCTTGATCTATCAGGGGCAAAGGAACAGAAGATGGTACATGTTGGCGACCTGTTGGCTGGTATTTCTGATGTATCAGGAGCAGAGCTGTTTGAAACAGTAGCGACCATTGCGGGAGTCAGAATTGAGCGGATTGTCTCGCAGGGTCAGAGTACTGCAGCGGGTGAGTGGTATGATCAGGCCTGGCATGAATGGGTATTGCTGGTAAAAGGTGAGGCATTGCTGCTGATTGAAGGAGAACAGGCACCCCATCGACTGTTGCCCGGTCAATGGATGCTTTTACCTGCGCACTGCCGCCATCGCGTGGAATGGACGCTGCCTGATCAGGAAACAATCTGGTTGGCCCTGCATGGGCCTGAACGCAGCTAACCAGGAGGGAGCTTGAATGATGTTGCCGATTATGGTTGAGCAGAATCCGTCATCAGAACGTCTGGAGGCATTGGGAGTCTTTAACTGGCCGATCTGGAGTTGCGATGTGTCAGCTTTTCTGTGGAGTTATGAGCAGCGCGAGGTCTGTTACCTGCTTGAGGGGAAGGTGGTGGTGACTCCGGAAGATGGTGCCCCGGTTGAATTGGCCGCTGGTGATCTGGTTGTCTTTCCTGCCGGCATGAGCTGCCAGTGGGATGTTTCGCATGCGGTGCGTAAACACTACCGGTTAGGGTAGTACTGAATGGTTTGATGGTTTTTGCCAGACAGAGACGTGAGGGGCTTGCTTGCCAATGACTTGTTTCCTGTTATTATTGCAGAAAGCTGCCTGCTTGAAGGAGGCGTATGATGCAGCAGTTAGCACTGTTGTTAAGGGAACACGAAGGATGGCTGATGCGGCGGGTCCGGGATTACGCCATTGAAAGAGACTATACCCGTTATACCTCAACGCTTGAGGAGGCTTGGCGAGTTTCCATTGTAGGGCTTACCGATTCAATCTGCGCAGCGCTTGAGCTGTCAGCTGAACCTTGGGAGCTGGGACCGGACGATGATTTTGTGCATGATCCCGTAGCTGCTTTTGGAGTGATGGAAGCTCAGAAACATCGTACTCGGGGCATTACCCTGGAGATGTTTCTGGGGCTTATGAAGTATTATCGTCTGTCATATCTTGATCTGGTTGAAGCTCAGGAAATGGAACCGCAGGTTCTCAGGCTGTATGCCCGGTTTATTGAGCGGGTCTTTGATCGTATTGAGATTGCTTTCTGCGCCGAATGGAGTCGCAGTGATGCCATGAGCTCTGTGATCAGTGAGCTGCAGCAGGCAAACCGAAAAATAACCAATGAAAAGAACCAGTTTTTGACTATTTTTGAAAGTCTGCCAATTCCGGTTTTTCTGTTAAACAGCCGCCTGCGGATCACGCAGATGAATCAGGCTGCTTCAAAGATTTTACTGAGTAAAAACCGGGCGGGCAGCTATTACTACTCCGGTCGGACAACTGATGCACCGTTTCCCTGGTTTGGTCATGAGGTTGGAGAGTTTCTGGCTGCTGATGAGCAGGAACGAAATTTTTTTGCCACGCTGGCTGCAGGGGATGGAGAGCATCGTTACCGGGTCTCCCTGCGCTGGATGCAGGATATCAGCCAGAAATTTACCGGTATGATCGTCAGTATGAATGATATTACTGAACAGTGGCGGCTTGAACAAAAACAGGCAACAGGTGGTTCGAGTGAATAATGGCGTGTTCGTAGTACGGCCCCCTTCTCCGGGAAAGGTGCTGTTTTTTCTGGTTCTGACCACGTTTTTCTGGGGCGGTAGTTTTCTTTTTACCAAGATTGGTGTCAGGGAGGTTCCACCTCCCTTTTTTGTGCTGTTACGCTTTTCACTGGCAACGGTTCTGATGGGTGTGCTTTGCCTACCACGGCTTACCCGGCTTGACCGTCAGACTGTTCTGCGTGGAACTCTGGTCGGTTTTGCCTTGGGGATTACCAATTTAACCTTTGTGGCAGGGGTACAGGGGACCAGCATCTCTCGCGCTGGCGTCATCAATAATCTGTTTGTGCTGTTTATTCCGCTGATTGCCCGTACGGTCTGGAAGGACCGGATCGGGCGCCTCAATAGTGCCGGAATCGTGCTCGCTTCGTCGGGGATCGCTCTGTTGGCGGGCGGTGGCGGCGAAGGGTTTAATCGTGGTGATATGATTTCCACCCTCTGTGCCTTCTTTATTGCAATTCATATCATTACTGTTTCCAAGGTCTTGAAGGATGAAGATGTCTGGCTGGTTTCGCTGGTACAGTTCTGCGTTGTGGCCCTAATGGCTGCGGTGACGGCGCTGCTTGTTCCAACGCCGCCATTTTCGCTGGGGGTTGCCTCTCTCGGTACAATCATCTACTGTGCCATCTTTCCTACCGTAGTCTGCTTTACCCTGCAAAACCGGTATCAGCGTTTTGTTACTCCGACTCAGGCCGGTCTGATTTATACCCTTGATCCGGTCTGGAGTCTGCTGGCCGGTTTTCTTGTGTTGGGAGAACGGTTGACACTGCGCGAATGGTCAGGTTGTGGTCTAATCTTTCTGGCGGTCCTGATCCCGCTTGGGGTTCGTTTTGTGATTGAACGTCGCTTGGTATCCCGTTATCTGCAAAAGTGATGGCCCAAATTACTTCTGCTGAGTTGTTATCGTTTAAAAGGCTGTTATAGTCTGGATTATGAGGGGCTTAGCCTTGGTTGCAGGGGGGATTGTATGCAGAGTCTAACTGATGAACAGTTGGTTGAAGAATTAAAGTTTCGGCTTGCGCAAAGCAGTAAGTCGCTGAATGACCTGTCAGTGGTTAATCGTAAGCTGGTTGAGATGAATCGGAAGCTGGAAGAATCAGAGGGGCTGAAGAGTCATTTTCTCTCCAATATTCGCAATGAGATCAACAATCCGCTTAACGCAATTATCGGTCTGGCCTCGCAGCTGGCAAGTATTGTGAAAAAACCGGAGGTAAGTGAGCTGGTTGCCATGATCTTCGCCGAGGCTTTTCAGCTGGATTTCCAGTTGCGGAACATATTTGTTGCAGCAGAACTTGAGGCTGGCGAAACGATACCCAGTATAGAACATGTTGATGTTACCTCTGTTGTGCAGGGCGTGCTGGATAACTTCAGCACCCATGCTGCCGAAAGGCAGGTTTCGGTTCGTCTTGCGGTTGCCGGTGCAGAGGAGGGGGCGCTACTGTATTTTTTCACCGACTCCCAGAAACTGCAGGTAATAGTTGCTAATCTGGTCGCTAATGCGATTGAGTTCAGCGGTCCGGACAGTGAGGTGCTTGTCGTACTTGAGCAGGATGAAGGCGGTCTGACGATACAGGTGCAGGATCAGGGGGTCGGTATTGCTGAGGCAGATTTAAAGCGGATCTTTGACCGTTTTGTGCAGTTGGATACTGGTCCTACCCGATCGCATCTTGGGCATGGCTTGGGGTTGAGTGTGGTTAAGTCGCTGATTGAGCTGTTGCAGGGAGAGATACAGGTTAACAGCACGCCGACTGTTGGTTCGCTTTTTACGGTGAAGCTTCCTGCTGCTACTTACAATGCCGATGGGGTTACCTTTGCCGAAGGGGGTAACCTGTTTCTGTTTGACCAGATGGACGAGAAGTAAGATGGCTGAGCCTGCTGGGGGAAGCATACCGAAACATTTTCTGTTTCCTGGTGCAACCCATGTTGCTGCCGACGAGTGTGAAATTACCACCGTATTGGGCTCTTGCGTGGCTGTTTGCCTGTGGGATCAGGTGCATGGCGGCGGTGGTATGAATCACTTCATGCTGCCACTCTGGAACGGTGAGGGGCTGGCAACACCTAAATACGGCAACATAGCCATGGAGCGTTTACTGGAACATGTGCTTGCCATTGGTGCCCGTAAACAGCATTTGGTGGCAAAGGTATTTGGTGGTGCCAATCTGCTTGCCACCAGTAGTGCTGCCTGTCCGATCGGCGCCAGGAATATTGAGTTGGCTATGACGCAACTTGAGGATTGGCGGATAACGGTGGTGGCCTCAGACCTTGGCGGGCATGTCGGTCGTAAGGTTATTATGAATACCCTGACAGGTGTGGTGCTACTAGGACGGGGCAGACCACAAAAATAGCAGCTGTAACCATATGGCGTTTGACATTCTGGGGCACTTTTCCTAGTATTGTGCCTGTGTTACTGTACAGATCGTAAAGGGAGCCTGATAGCGATTATGCAGAAGATACCGCTTAACTTGGCAGCTGCCGAAATGGTGCTGGCCCGGGATATTTTCAAGAATGACAGTCCAACCGGTATGCCGATTTGCGGCAAGGGGACAGAGCTGTCAGATTCGCTTATCAGCCGCCTGCAGCAGATGGGGGTGCAGTCGCTGTATGTGGAGGGACATCCGGTCTGGCAGGAAGGGGATCGCGGTCTGACGGAGCAGCTTGCTGATCTGGAGAAGCGATTCTCCAAGACCATGGATAATCGTTACAATACCACCCTGCTTGAGGTGTATCGTACTCATTTTACTGCTGCAATGGGAGATGACGGTGGACGAACGGAGGAGTGATCTTAAAAAGATCATTATGGACACCAAGACGCTGCCAACGCTGCCTGGTGTCATTAATAAGCTGAATTCCCTTTCCAATGATGACAAGTCGTCGGTTCAGGAGATGGCAAGGATTGTCTCCGCTGATCAGGTGCTCTCAGCCCGGATTCTGCGGCTGGCCAACTCTCCTTCCTATGGATTCTATCGGGTCTCAACCATATCAAATGCCATGATCCTGCTGGGGGTCAATGTGGTTAAGTCCCTTGCGCTGTCATCGTCAATTTTTGAGATTATGGAGAAAAACAGCGTCGGTTTGTGGGAGCATTCCCTCGGCACCGCCACCGCAGCAGGAATTATTGCACGCAAGCTGGCTCTGTCTGAGGTGGAGGAGATAACGACTGCCGGTCTGCTGCACGATATTGGCAAGGTCATTATCGGACTTAAATGTGCTGAACAGATGCCCGAAATCAGGCGTCAGATCAAGCTGGATGACCTCTATATCAGCGATGCTGAAAAGGCAGTGCTGGATACGGACCACGCAGAGGTGGGAGGCTGGCTTTCCAAAAGCTGGTTCCTGCCGGATAAACTTTCCGAGCCGATCGCCTACCACCATAACGTAGCCGGTTCAGAGGATCATCGGGTTAAGACCTCGGTTGTCCACCTGGCGGACGTGCTGATTAAAGCCAGTGGTTTTGGTGATAGTGGCGACTCTTATGTGCCACCGATTCAGCAACTTGCCTGGGATCAGTTGAAGCTGGATGAGGCCTTGCTGCAGGAAATTGTGGTGGAGCTGGAAGATAAACTGGTGGAAGTAAAGAACTTCAGTCTTGAGCTGGCCAGTGCCGCAGTTGCCTAGAATCGCCCTCATATCAAGCCAGGAACAGCTTTCCTCGCTGCTGCAGTTACGTCTGCAGAGTAAAGGCTATCAGGTTATGGTGGTGGAAAAGACCGCCGCAGCCCTGGGAACTTTTTACTCTGATCCACCTGATCTGATTATCGTGGATTTTTCCTCTCCCTGTGTGGGTTGTCACGATATGCTCTGCATGGTGCGTAGTGACAGCTTTTTTAGCCCTATCCCGATTATCGGCCTTTTCCCGCCGGGTACGGAGCAGGAATCCTGGGATGATTTTCCCCTTGATGATTTTGTGGTAACGCCTCTTAACTTTACGGAGCTGGTCAGCCGGATCACACTTTCTCTTTCACGTATCAAGCGGATCTTCGACAATAACCCCTTGACCAGACTGCCGGGCAATACCTCAATCCATCGCGCAATTGAGGATTCACTGGGGTTGCCTCTGGCTGTCTGCTACGTTGATATTAATCACTTCAAACCGTACAATGATGTCTTTGGCTTTTCCCATGGTGATGAAGTGATCAGGATGCTGGCCCGGATCATGTCCAATGCGGTGCGTGAGTCAGGCGGTGGCTTTTGTGGTCATGTGGGGGGGGATGACTTTGTTTTTATCGTCCCCCGTGAACGGTCAGAGCAGGTCTGCACTACTGTTATCAATCATTTTGACCAGATTGTGCAGACTCTGTTTGATGAGGATACCAAGCAACGTGGTTATTATCATGCCTTAAATCGTAAGGGAGAAAAGGATCAGATGCCGATTCTGGGGATTTCCATCGCGATTGTCCCCATGGATTCACCCAGTATCAGTCATGCTGCCAGGGTTGCCGAAGTTGCTGCAGAGTTAAAGAAGCTGGCTAAAGCTAACAATGGTAGCAGTTTTGTGGTGGACAGGCGGTCAGGAATAGCAGAGTAACCGTTTACTGTTTAGTACGTGATTGTTGCTGGATATACAAAAAGGCGCTACCCATAACGGGTAGCGCCTTTTTGTCAGGCTATTGCTGAGAGGTGATCAGGATTTTTTGTGGCACTTGGCGCAGCTTCCTGATACCGAGAAGGCTGTCTTGCCGTCATGGCAGGCACCGCAGGACTTGCCTTTGGCCATATCTGCCATGGTCATCCGCTTGCCGCCACCGTAGGGGAAGGTCTTGGTGTGGCAGTCAGAGCATTGATACGCAGCAGTGTGGAAGTCATGGCTGAAGTAGCCAACTATCGTACCACGGCTGTTTTTGAAGGTCAGGTTGGCAGGCTTGTAGCCAACGTGGCACTTGTTACAGTCACCGGTTGAAGCAAAGGCGGTCTTACCATCGTGACAGCTGCCGCATGACTTGCCTTTGGCCATATCAGCCATGGTGGCCTTACGGGAACCTTGGCGATAGTCATACTTCTTGGTGTGACAGTCGCCGCACTTGTAAGCCTGAACGTGGAAATCATGGCTGAATACCGCATCGTTAACCGGCTTGGACTTGTATTTGAGAGTCTTGGTAGCCAGGCCACGATGGCAGGATCCGCAGTTTGCAGCGGCAGTAAAAGCGGTTTTACCATTGTGGCAGGAACCGCAGGACTTGCCTTTTTCCATTTCAGCCATGCTGACGCCACGGCGGATCGGTCCACCTTTGTGACAGCTCTTGCAGCCGAGTCCCTTGCCATTGACATGTGAGTCATGGCTGAACACGGCATTGCCAGCGGGAATGCGGTAGGTAATGGCGCTGGGGGTGCCGCGGTGACACTTGCTGCAATCTTTTTCTGTCGCGACACTGAATGCTTTTTTGCCGTTGTGGCAGGCACCACAGGAAAGCCCCTTCTCCATTTCAGCCATGGAATAGGTACGCTTCTTGGAAAGATTGAAAATTGAGCTGTGGCAGGTCTTGCAGTCTTTATTCTTTGCAAGGTGTGTGTCGTGGCTGAAGACAACGGCTGAAGCGTTCTTGAAGCTGAACCTGATGTCCTTGGCCTGCGCGGAAACTGTCATCAGCATGACCATAGCCGCTGCAAAGAAGGTGATAATGCGCCCGTTCATCGAAATCCCCCTTGAAGCTGATAAAATTTAAAGCGCTTTACTTTAAGGGCCACAGTGGCGATTGTCAATTGATAATTGTATACAGTTGCTATACACCCCGATCGCTCATGAAAAACCAGCTTGAATGCGGTTGCGGGGGTGGGAGAGGTATGCTATACAAACTTACATTTTACGCGACAGGATGAGGTGTGATGCTGACTCTTGATGATATCATTAAAAACGCCCTGCGGGAGGATATCCATACCGGTGACCTGACTACGCAGGCAGTGGTCCCTGAGCCCCGTGCCGTTACAGCCAGGTTGGTGGCCAAAGAGGTCTTGACGGTGGCTGGTATCAGTGTGGCGGCCCGTGTTTTTGCTGTGCTTGACACGACTATTGTGTTTGAAACCTGTTGTCAGGATGGCCAGGTGCTTGATAAAGGTGCTGTTCTGGCGCGGATGTCCGGTGATGCTGCTCAACTGCTGCAGGGAGAGCGGGTTGCCTTGAACCTGCTTCAGCGGATGTGCGGCATTGCAACACTCACCTCCTGTTATGTGCAGGCTGTGCAAGGGACCAAGGCCCGGATTGTTGATACCCGCAAGACAACCCCTGGTTTGCGGGTGCTTGAAAAGTATGCTGTACGGGTTGGCGGTGGAATCAACCATCGTACTGGTCTGTATGACGGTATTCTGATCAAGGAAAACCATATTGCGGCTGCAGGCGGGATTGCCGAGGCGATCCGTCGTGCCCGTGCCTATATTCCCCACACCCTGAAGATAGAGATAGAGACGGAAACGGTCGAGCAGGTCCAGGAGGCTCTGGCTGCCGGTGCCGATATTATTATGCTGGATAATATGGACTGTGACACCATGCGCCGCTGTGTCGGGCTGATCAACGGGAAGGCGCTGGTGGAGGCATCCGGCGGTGTCAATCTTGCTACGGTTCGAGCCATTGCCGAGACCGGTGTTGATGTTATCTCTATCGGAGCCTTAACCCACTCACCACGGGCAATGGATATCTCCATGTTGCTGGATTGATGTCAATGCCCCGGCGTACGACAGTGGCAGATCTACTGAGGCTCCTGCGGGGGGGGGGAGTCGTGTCTGGAGAACTGCTGAGCCGAGAGTTAGGAGTTTCCCGTACCGCCATCTGGAAGCAGATTGCCAGTCTGCGATCAGCCGGTTACCGGATTGATGCGATTCCTTCTCAAGGGTACTGTCTGGCTACAGAACCTGACCTACTGCATGAATCCTGCTTGCGAGACGCTCTGGGGAATTCATGCCTGATAGGCCGCCGGATTGTCTGTTATTGTGAGACCGGTTCTACCAATGCTGACGCCTTTTTATTGGCTGAACAGGGGGCAGAGGATGGTACGGTGCTGCTGGCTGATCACCAATTGTCTGGCAAGGGGCGGCTTGGACGACGCTGGGAGTCCCCGGCGGGGGTGAATATTTACTGTTCGGTGGTG
This sequence comes from Trichlorobacter sp., assembly GCA_036786685.1. Taxonomy (GTDB): domain Bacteria; phylum Desulfobacterota; class Desulfuromonadia; order Geobacterales; family Pseudopelobacteraceae; genus Trichlorobacter. Next base: position 1,437 of record DAIQQT010000009.1, on the reverse strand, counting down.
TTGCGGCCAGAGCTTCCTCCCTATGAGGCACCGCAGCTAACCTTTTTGTCGGCAGTAGCGGTAGCCCGTGCTATCAAGGCAACCACCGGTCTGCAACCGGCCATAAAATGGCCTAATGATCTGTTAATGAACGGGCGCAAGGTTGCCGGCCTGTTGAATGAAATGAACGCCGAGACCGACCGGGTTGGCTTCGTGATTCTGGGGATCGGGGTTAACCTGAATATGCGGGCCGATCAGTTTCCTTCAGACTTGCGTACACCGGCTACCTCATTACTGCTTGAGTCTGGTTCACCGGTGTCCCGACAATTGTTTGTGGTTCAGTTGTTGCGTGAACTTGATCAGGAATACCGACGTTTTCAACTGGAAGGTTTTGGCCCGGTACGGGAAGAGTGGGCCCGCTACTGCAACGCCTTTGGCCATGAGGTGCAGGTGGAGATGAGGGGTAATACTCTGCAGGGACCTTTTATGGGGATCGACCATGATGGGGCCCTGCTGATGCAACTTTCCGATGGGCGGATTGAGCGGATTTTAAGCGGCGATGTCACTGTCATATAAGTTAAGCCGGGAAGAATGGAGAACCGTTTGCTCCTTGTTATCGATGTAGGCAACAGCAATATTGTGCTTGGTATCTACGACGGTGAGGCGTTGGTGCGTCATTGGCGTATTGCAACTGATAAGTCCCGTACTTCAGACGAATACGGGGTTATGCTGAACAGTCTTTTCTCGCTGGCGTCGCTTTCGTTTGCCCGGGTTAAGGCAATAATCATCTCTTCGGTAGTTCCTCCCTTGACCGGCGTGCTTGAATCTCTCTGCCGTGACTTCTTCGGGTTACCCCCCTATGTAGTTGGTCCAGGCATCAAGACCGGTATGCAGATCCAGTATGATAATCCCCGTGAAGTTGGCGCTGACCGGATCGTAAATGCGGTTGCAGGCTACGAGAAGCATCGCTGTCCTTTGATTGTTGTTGACTTTGGCACGGCGACTACCTTTGACTATGTGAATGCCAAGGGGGAATACTGCGGTGGTGCCATTGCGCCTGGGCTGGCTATTTCACTTGAGGCGCTGTTTCAGCGTGCCAGCAAATTGCCGCGGGTTGATATCTGCCGTCCTCCCCAGGCCATCGCTAAAAATACGGTCAACTCAATGCAGGCCGGCATTTTTTACGGGTATGTCGGATTGGTGGATGGTATTGTAGAGCGGATAAAGCAGGAAAGTCGTGATCAATCGCGGGTGCTTGCCACCGGTGGCCTGGCAGCCCTTATTGCCCCTGAATCAAAAACCATCGACGAGGTCGATGAATTTCTTACCCTGGAGGGATTGAGGATTTTGTACGAGCGGAACCGGTAATTCCTGAAAGTTGTCATGCACCTATCAACGTAGACAAGGAGGCAGCGCATGGGGACGTATCCAACGGAGAAAATTCGCAATCTGGGAATT